>JPPB01000227.1 GCA_001483205.1 alpha proteobacterium 3107 | reverse complement strand
GAAACCCTCCTGTGCTGCGGTTTCCGTCATTGAAGCATAAAACTAATTATAGGTCTACACCCTAGCCCTGCCAGGTCAGACCCGCAGGGTCACCCGTGCCGGTGATCTGATAGAGCGCCGCCTGGCCTGTCATCGACGGCAGGATCGTATGATCCAGCCTTTCCGGCACCGACATTGTGTCGCCCGGCGCAAGGGTCACCGCGCCGCCATCCCAGGCCACGTTCCAGTGGCCTTTTACCGGCATCAGGACAGACGGGCGTTCATGGCTCTGTTTGATGTCAGAGGCACCGGCACGGGTGATGAAGTTCACTTCAAACCCCGGCTTGTCGCGCAGCACACCGGTTTCGCCAATCACCTGCACCGGTTCCTTGTCGGCATACGCCACAAGATCCCAATAGCGGGCGACAAAATTCGGGATGATCTGCCTTGTCGTCGGCTCGCCCCGCCTGGCGAGTTCCGCATCGGACATGAGCGGCATCGGATTCGTGCCATCAGGCAGAGCTTCGTCCTTCCTGCTGTCGTAGAGCTTGCCGTTTTCAGCCAGCACCAGCCCGTGATCTGCGGCGTCTTTGATCACCTGCGGTGCCCACATCACACCACCGCCAGCGTCATCACCGCCAAGGATCGCCATGATCATCCCGTAATCCGTGCCGATATTTTCAAAGCCGCGAAAGATACCGGTAGGGATGTTGAAAATATCCCCTTCCTCCAGCACAACCTCACCCGCCGTCCCCCAGCGGCCCCAGAAGAAACGCCACCGCCCGGACAGCACAAAGAACGCCTCTGCCGTGCGGTGGTCATGCAGCGAGTTCCGGCACTTCGGCACCTGGCCCGCCGCGCCGATATTGAACCCGTGCGGGATTTCTATATGCACATGCTGATCAGGGCTTTCGGATACCCCGCCGCCGATGATCGTAAAATTCTCTTTCTGGTCAGAGCCCGGCGTATGGGCGTCGATAAAGGCGGTTTTGCAGGGTTGCAGGTCGCCATACCGAACGATGCGGGCTCCCATGTCTTGCGGGGTCATTGTGTTGATCCTTTGCATCAGAGATCACCGGTTTGCAGCAGGATTTGTTTCCAGACCGTGGTTTCGTCAAACAGCGTCCATTCGCGGCGGAGCTTTGGTTCGCCTGCAACCAGCGCACCAAATTCGGCGTGACTTATACCAGGAATGAAAACATCCGCCCCGGTCGGGGTGCCGAAACTGCCCCAGCCCTCATGCTTGCCATGCAGCGTCCAGCGCAGCGCCGCACGCGGTGGCATCATCGGGTCGTCCCGGCCAATCTGATGATGGATTCTAAAGGCGGCATTGGGGAAAGAGGCGCGCAAGCCCATCCAGAACTGATCTGCCCCGCCATGGGAAAGCGCCTGCACACCGCCGGGATAATCCAGATTGGCCGCGCGGTCGTAAACTTCCGGGATCGCGGTGAAATCGGCATCCATGATGCGGGTCAGAATATCGGCGAAGCGGGCACCCCATTCATTGTCATTGCCGGTGCCGTTATACGGGCCTGCAACCTCATTGGCCGGGGTATAGGGCTGCACACAGTTTTCAGGCCCGCCCTCGCGCGTGATCAGATCACGAGCGTAGTCACGCGGGTCAATCCCGAG
This sequence comes from alpha proteobacterium 3107, assembly GCA_001483205.1. Classification (GTDB taxonomy): domain Bacteria; phylum Pseudomonadota; class Alphaproteobacteria; order Rhodobacterales; family Rhodobacteraceae; genus 3107. The sequence goes on along the minus strand of JPPB01000227.1, from coordinate 11,984 downwards.
CTGGCGCACAATCGCACCCTGATCCTGGATCAGCCATTCATCGTTGATCCGGTTGTTGATCGCGTGACAGTCGGCAAGAACCCGGTAGCGCAGTTTCTTTCCCGTCGGTGCGCCATAAACCCCCGGATTGGCATGGGTTGCGGTAGAACAGATGCGATGGGACGACAACATGCCCTTTTCCTGTGTGCCGGACCAGATCACATCCTCGCCAAACAACCTGCGGTCAGGAAATTCGGCCAGCGTCGCCATCGTCGCCGCAATAACCCCCTGATTGCCGACCACAACAGAGGCCGGGGAACGCACCACAATATCCGGCGCATAGTAGTCATGCAGTGTGGCGATGCCGCGACTTTCCCAGATTTCCCTGGTGATCCCGATGATATAATCGGGAAAATCACGAAACTTCGGATCAAATCCCTTCATTCCGTCCATCCTTCAGGAATGCGCGCCGATCCGCGCAAGACCAGCGGGCCGTCGATTGCAACTCTGCGTGCAGGCGTGTCGGCGGCTTTGATCTTACTGAGCAAAATCTCCACCGTTTCGGCAACCATGCGGTTGGCGGGCTGGCGCACGGTGGTCAGGTCATAGGCGGGCCAGCCAGCCGCAGGCACGTCATCATAGCCCACAACGGAAACATCCCCCGGCACGTTCAGGTTCAGCTCAAACCGAACTGTGTCCATGACCGAGAACGCCATATGATCATTGGCAACAAACACCGCATCAGGCGGGTCCGTGGTAAACATGCGCAGGACCGCCTCGTGCGCATCATCCATCCGGAAATTGCCAACTTCGCGCGCATGAAGGTGAACACCGGCGGCCTCAAGCCTCTGCACAAAACCCGCCTCGCGGTCCCGCTGGGTAGAGGCACCCTCCCACCCCGCAATATAGCCGATCCTGCGATGCCCGCCCGCAAGCAGAAACGCCGCAACTTTCGCCCCCCCGGCAATATTATCCGAGGTCACGGCAGACATGTGCGGATCATCCTGCGCGCGGTTAAACAGCACCATCGGCACCCCGGCGGCCCGGCAGCGTTCAGTCAGGTCCGAGGACAGCGCGACAGAGGCCGCAATGATCCCGTCAACCTGGTAGTCGAGGATTTCCTCGACGACGGCCCCGATGTCTCCCGCCGACTGACCCGCCATGAAAATCAGGACGTGATAGCCTTGTTTCTGAAGCGCGTTTGAGAGCTTTTGCAGGGCTTCGGGATAAAACTGATTGTCGAGATAGGCGACCACAAGTCCGATGATGCGGCTTTTCCCGGAAACCATCGCACGGGCCAGTACATTGGGGCGGTAGCCAAGCTCGGCCGCCGCTTTGCGCACCTTTTCCACCGTCCCCCCTGAGGCCGAGGCCCCAGGCGTAAAGACCCGTGACACAGCCGATTGGCTGACCCCGGCGCGGGCGGCGACTTCGGCGGATGTGACTTTGCTCTGTCCCATCAGTCGGCTGTCCACCCCCCGTCAATCAGAAGCGATGTTCCCGTGACCATGGCAGAGGCATCTGAAGCCAGATAGACCGCCGCGCCCATGATGTCGGTGACATCACCCACACGGGGCAGCTTGATCTTCTCCATGATCCAGGCGCGCCGTTCCGGGTTGTCAAATGTTGCTTGCGTCAAAGGGGTCTTGATGAAGGTCGGGCAGATCGTATTCACGCGCACCGAATTGGCACCAAATTCAAGCGCCATCGCCTTTGTGAACCCTTCCACCGCATGTTTGGTCGCGCAATAGACAGTGCGGTCAACCCCGCCGACATGCGCCATCTGCGAAGAGATATTGATCAGGCTGCCGGGTTTGCCCGCGCTGATCAGCCCTTTGGCCACCGTCCGGGTCAGGAAATAGGCACCTTTGACATTCAGATCAGACACCGCGTCATAATCCGCCTCATCCGTATCAACCGCCGGGCCGTGGCGCGCAGCCCCCGACGAATTTATCAGGATGTCGAACGGGCCATGTTCCGCAACCGAAACTTCGGTGGTCGCGATGTCCGGGATGTCGAGTTTCAACACCTCTGCCGCCCGGCCACCGGACCGCATGGCCTCTGCCGCTGCGTTCAACTTGCCCGCAGACCGCGCGGCCAAGGTTACCGCCGCCCCATATTCGGCAAGCGTCACCGCACAGCCCAGCCCGATACCCGACGACGCGCCGGTGACCAGAGCGCGTTTGCCTTCGAGGCGAAAGGATGGGGTGCGGGGCAGGTCCATCAGACATCTCCGACAGGGAACGAGACAGAACCCGGCACGCGGGCCTTGTTAAATTCGCGCATCCGCGCCAGCATATCAACGCCAAGCTGATGATAGGTATCGAGAATATCAACCATAACCCAGTTTTCCCGGATCAATCCCGCCTCGATCCGCCAGAAATCCAGTGACTTCATGGTGATCCGCCTGCCCGGCGGCGCGATGCCCATCCAGCCGTCATTGGTGACGGTCTGGATCATGTCGGGCCAGCCAGTGACAGCGGCATAATTGGCGTCACCGAAGAAGTGATAGTCGATTTAATCCACATATTGGCCACGATCAGGCATGGCGTTCAGAAAGGGAATCTGATGCCAGTTGCGAAATCCCGCAATGCCCCGGCCCGTGCCGATCCCCGCCGGGCCATACCAGTTCATCTTTGGGTGCCAGAACCGCGGCATCTCCATCACTTCCGGCCCGCCTTGGGAGGGGTGTTTCTTCATGTGGCTCAGCATTTCGACAATATGCTGGCAGGAAGCGTCTGAGCGCGCCTCATTCCGGGGGCCGGGCACGATGCCATCCTGCGTGGCCGGGCCGGGGATACAGAATTCCAGCCCGAGCGAGGGCGCCATGGGCCAGGCGCGCGCCTGTATCATCAACTCGGGAATATCCCAGAGCGTCTGGATTTCGGTAACCTTGCCATCCTCGAACCGGTAAAATTCGTGAAACCGCACATGAGCCAGATGACCCATGGGCGGAATATCAAGAAAAGGGCTGACGAATGTGCCTGCATAATGCCCGCCACAGCCGATCCAGTCGCCCCCGTGTTCGGTGCGTCCGCCCATGACGATCCAGTCGCGGCGCTCGAGGTCCGGCATGGCGTGCAGGAGCGGGGCATAGCAAGCGTCATACAGCGCCTCCGGCCCGGTCATGTCGCCAAAGGGGTGCGGCATGTGAACCACGGCGTCCGGTGCAATCAGGTCCGACAGGGCCGCGCACACCGTGTCAGCGTCAAAATCATACATGGCCGCGCGCAGAGGCGCGATCAGGGCCTTGTTCCGTGTGTGAATGTCACTCATTCCGCTGCCGTTCCATACGGAATATTCCGCCCGCGATAGCGGCGCACCCGGATATTGCATTGTTCCGCATGGCCGACAAAACCTTCGAGCATACACAGGCGAGAGCCGTATTCGCCAATCATCGCTGCGGCCTCATCTGTCGTAATTTTCTGATAGGAATGGGTTTTCAGGTATTTCCCGACCCAAAGCCCGCCGGTATAGCGCCCGGCCTTTCTGGTCGGCAGCGTGTGGTTGGTGCCGATCACTTTGTCGCCGTTAGATACATTGGTGCGCGACCCCAGAAATAGCGCGCCATAGGAACGCATCTTGTCGAGATACCAGTCATCCCGGTCCGTCATCACCTGCACATGTTCATAAGCCATGTCATTGGCGACCTCCAGCATCTCTTCATGGCTGTCACAGAGGATCACATCCCCATAGTCGCGCCAGGAGACGCTGGCCGTGTCCGCCGTCGGCAGGATTTTCAAAAGCCGGGCGCATTCGGCGAGTGTCTCTTCGGCCAGTTTGCGTGAATTGGTGATAAGGCAGGCGGGGGAGTTGTAGCCGTGTTCCGCCTGTCCGAGCAGGTCGGTCGCGCACAGCTCTGCATCCACGGTGTCATCGGCGATGACCATAGTTTCGGTCGGCCCAGCAAAGAGGTCAATGCCGACCCGACCATAAAGCTGACGCTTGGCTTCGGCGACAAAGGTATTACCGGGGCCAACAAGCATATGCACGGCCTCAATCGTTTTGGTGCCAAGTGCCATTGCACCCACGGCCTGAATGCCGCCGAGCACATAGATTTCATCCGCGCCGCCCAGATGTATCGCGGCAATCACGGCGGGGTTGGGTTTGCCCCGCCAGGGAGGGGTGCAGGCGACGATGCGCGGCACACCGGCGACCCTGGCCGTGGCAACGGACATATGGGCAGACGCCACCATCGGGAACTTGCCGCCGGGCACGTAGCAGCCAACCGATTGCACCGGAATATTCTTGTGCCCCAGGATGACGCCGGGCAGGGTTTCGACCTCTATATCCAGCATGGATGCGCGCTGGGCCTGAGCGAAGTTTATCACCTGCTCCTGGGCAAATTTGATGTCCGCAAGCTCACGTTCCGTAAGCTCCCCGATCAGTGCCTTGATCTCATCACCCGTCAGGCGATAGCTGGCAGGGGAATAGTTGTCGAACTTCTCTGACAATTCCCGCACCGCCGTATCGCCGCGCTTTTCAATATCAGCGAGCGCTGCCTCGACCACGGCGCGGGTTCTGGTGTCATCTTCGGCGCGTTCTTCTGCCGGTTTGCCACGTTTCAGATACTCGATTGCCATTTCAGCTTCCTCAATTCTCGGGGCCGGGCGCAGCACGCTCGCCCCGATCATAGGCTTCCCAGCCATGGCCATCAAAGACATCGACGCCAAGCTGGGCCAGAACATGCGGAAAATCGACCATCACCCAGTTGTCAGAAATGCGGCCATCTTCAACTTTCCAGAAATCCATATAGCGGATTTGCACCCGTTTTCCGGTTGGGGCCACCCCCATGAATGCGCCGGAATGGGTGGCTTCCTGCCGACCAAAGGCCGCGGCCCATTCTCCCATGAAAAGCCGCACCTCATCGATGCATATCTTATCTGAAAAGGCGGCCTGAAACGGGCGCTGCCAGTTGTCCTGAAACGCCTTCAGGCCGGTTTTGGTGCCGCAGCCCTGATTGCCCATCCAACGGAACCCATCGGCAAAAAATTCGCCCATATCGTCGATCCAGTGATCGTTGAGGCCATCAACCATGCGCTCAATAACGCGGCGCGTTTCATCCGTCTTGCTCATATCCGTATCACGGCTGAGAACGGCCTGTTCCGGGCGGGAACCTTTCATGCCGCCACCCCGCAACCGGTCGGGGCGGGCAGCGCACTGGTATGGTCGAGCAGACCGCTCACCCCTTGACCGCCCCCGCGGTCAGGCCGCTCACGATCTGGCGCTGGAAGAACAGGATCAGCACAAAGAGCGGCGCGGTGGCCGAAACCACGGCAGCAACGGCAAACATGATGTTGCCTTCGACCTGCGTTGTGCCAAGGAAGCTCGCAATCGCCGGAATGATAGTTTCGTTTTCACCCGACAGCAGCATCGAGGTCACCGCAAAATCGTTATAGGCCAGAAGGAAGCTGAACAACCCCGTGGTAATCACGCCGGGCCACATCACCGGGATGATCACATGGCGAAAGGCCTGAAAGCGGGTGCAGCCATCGACCATCGCGCTTTCATCCATATCCTTCGGGATATTGAGGAAAAAGGAATGCAGCATCCAGAGCGTGAAGGGCTGATTGATCGCCACCAATACGATGATCGTGGTGGCTTTGATGCCCCAGATATTCCATTCAAAGAATGGCAACAGATAGCCCGACACCAGCGTGATATGCGGCATGGCACGGAAGACAAGCGCCGCCATCAGAATCCAGAAGGCATAACGAAACCCCGAGCTTGCCAGCGCATAGCCGCCCAGTGTTCCGAAAGTCAGCGAAATCGTGACGGTGAAAAACACCACAATCCCGGTATTGAAGAAGTTCTTCCAGAACGCTTCTGTCACCCAGGCCCCGAAATAGCCATTGCCGGTGAACGGCGCGCCGGTTTCGCGGGTCGTGTAGACGCCATAGATGGCGTTGGTCCAGTCCGCCTTGGAAAAGAAATCCCCCTGAACCTTGAAACTGCCCCAAAGCGTCCAGAAGAACGGAAAGGCCGCGATGATCAGCCAGAGCGCCACCATTGAATAGGTGAAGACCCGGAAAGGGGTGACGCGGGATTGTGCCTTGGTCGCCATATCAGTGCCCCTTGCTGTTGAAGTCGCGCCATGTGCGGACCAGCACTGGCCCGAGCAGGATCATCACGCCGAGAATGGTCAGCATTGAGGTCGCACCCGCCGAGGCATAGAGCGGATTTCCGCTCTCACGCAGGTCGTTGAAAATATAGAAGGAAAGGGATTGCGCATGTCCCTGAGCCGAGAAACTGATGATCGGCTCAAAGACGCGGAAATTGTCCATCAGGAGCATCAGCGTCACAAAGGACACAAGCGGCATCAGATGCGGCACAATGACGTGACGCATGGATTGCCATTTCGATGCGCCATCAATCTGAGCGGCCTCCAGCGTGTCCTTTGGCACCGTTTGCAGCCCGGCATAGAAGGTGATGAAGCTGAAGGGCAGGGTGTGCCAGACCCCATAGACCATCAGCATGATCCAGGTGAGCGTGGCAGAGGCCTTCAGGCTAAGCGATGGTTCATCAAAGATGATCTGCAAGGTCGCGCCAATGATCCCGTCTCCGTCTACCATCCAGGCAAGGATCAGAGAGCCGACCAGTGGGGTCACAAGGAACGGCAGGAGCGAGACAAAGATTGATGGCCCTTTGATGAGCGTCGGCAGCTTGTTGATTCCGACCGCGATGGCAAGGCCAAGCACCAGAACCAGCGGGGTCACGACAAAAGTATAGGTCAGGGTAAAGATCAGCGCCTTGTAAAAGGGCAGATCCATCAATGTGTCCCAGAACGCGCCCCAGCTTTCCGTCATGCGCCAGGCGTCGCTCAGCTCGGCAAAGGCCAAATGTGACCGGTTCGTATAGGTGCCAAAGCCGTTGAACCGGCCAAGCGGTTGTTCTTCGCGCAGTTTGGCGGTTGCCCCGGCATCAATGGCGGTCGTTTCGCTGCATCCGAAAGGGCCGCAGCTTTCGGAAACCACGAGAACTTGTTCATGCTGGACAAAGAGCGACTGGATAAAGACAGAAACAATCGGCAGGGCGATGAACAAGACCATCGCCGACAGGGTTGGCAGGATGAACCAGAAGAATGTGCGATGTTTCATCGCGTTGGCTTCGTTTGACTGTTTCGCAAAGGGTGCTGCGGGCCCCCGGAAAAGGCCCGCAGCCATTTGACTTATTGCAGGAACCCGGCTTCCTTGGCCGCGGTGATATAGGCCGCTTCGACATCGGCGAGCGCATCTTCGGCGCTTTCAGCCCCTTTGTAGAAATCCACCAGTTCCGCGCCGAGCGCGTTATGCATCAGGTTCACGTAAGGGATCATCGGATACGGCCTGGCCCCGCCGGAGGCTGTCGCGGCGACACCTGCGGCGGCTGGCCCCGGCTCAAAGCCGTCAATCAGCCAGATCGCGTCGTCATTGTGCTCCGCCACCATCTCGGCAGACAGCGCACCAACCAGCGCCGCAAACGTCGCTTCGGCCTCTTCATCAGAGATGTTCCGGGCAATGGTCACGCCATCCCACCAGAGCGTTGCCGCCGGGACAGAGCCGCCACCGGCTGTTGGGGCGGCGGACAGAACGGTATTGGATGTGACCTCTTCGGTTGAGCCTTCATCATCCAGAACCGCGCCGCCACGTGAACCCCACATGATTGCCAGCGCAGCCTTTCCCGATTCCCAGAGCGCCTGCGTTTCATTGGAGGCCTGGCTCAGATGATCGGGGTGGGCGTATTCCGCGAGCGCCTTGATTGAGTTCAGCGCCGCAACGCCCGCCGCGTTGTTGATGTTCGGCTCTGCACTGCCCGGTTTGAATAGCTCCCCGCCATGGGCAAAGTAGAACAGGTTGAAGACCTCGCCGACATTCCAGCCGACCTTCATGTTCATCGCAATCGGGTGTTCCATTATGCCAGCCGCGCGGATTTTCTCGGCGGCGGCCACGATTTCATCCACCGTTGCGGGGATGCCTTCGACACCAGCCTGCTCCAGGATGTCCTTGCGCGAGAACAGGTGCTGAGAGTTCGCCATGAACGCAACAGCCATGATGTCGCCGCCGATGGTGATCAACTGGTTCGGGTTCAGATGTGTGCCGTATTTCTCGACCAGATCGTTCAGGGGACGCACGAGATCGTCATTCATAAGCTGGGTCAGGGTCGAGTTGGCAACAATCACAGAGGTGTATTCCGCCGGGTTCGGCGTCAGCGCCTGGTTCATTATGTCGCGCGTATTATCGCGTAAAGTCACCGTGAATTCACCGGCATTGGCCTCGCAGTTTGCCTTGGCAGTGCCGGAAACGGCCTGAATGGCCGGAAAGTCGGAACCGAGCACGCGAACAGATTGACCGGGCGGCCCGCAATCCCCGGCAAAAGCTGTGTTTCCCATCAGCCCGGCAACGGTGCCTGCGATGGCAATTTTTCTCAAGAGCATGACAGTTCTCCCTGTTCTCTGTCTGTGGAGGTGCGTCTTGAAAGCCCGCACCAGTCTGTGATCCGGCGGCGTTTCGCCGGAAGTTATGAGGTATTCAGACCTCAATTCGCGCACCGGGTTCTCCGTCAAACAGATGGCAAATCTCTGCCGGAACGGCGATTGAAACGGTGTCTTCGATCTCTGCGCGGAAACTCTTGTCGGCACGCACCGAAACAAGCGTCCCGCCGATGCGCACCGTAACCATGGTTGCATCCCCGAGGAGCTCCAGCGTGTAAACTGGCGCGTTGATCTGGCCGCTGCTCTCGACGACTTCAGCGTCTTCCGCCCGAAAGCCGAGCGTGATCTTTCCGTCAGGGGCCTTCAGCCCGCTGACTTCGACATTCTGCGTGCGGAACACGCCGCCCGAGATCGCACCCTCAATCAGATTCATCGCCGGGTTGCCGATGAAGCTCGCAACAAAGGTATTTGCGGGCTTGTCATAGATTTCGGTCGGTGTGCCAACCTGCTGCACCACGCCCTTTTCCATCACAACTACACGATCAGCGAGTGTCATCGCCTCGATCTGATCATGGGTCACGTAAATTGTGGTGACGCTGAGTTCATGGCTGAGGTTTTTGATCTGCGCGCGGGTGCTGACCCGCAGTTTCGCATCAAGGTTGGAAAGCGGCTCATCCATCAGGAAAACATTCGGTTCCCGCACAATGGCACGGGCCAAGGCAACGCGCTGACGCTGCCCGCCGGACAGTTCCGCCGGTTTGCGGTGCAGGAAGTCGTCAAGCTCCACCATCGCGGAGGCCCGGCGCACCTTTTCATCATGGGTTGCCGGATCAATGCCGCGCACTTTCAGGGGAAAGCGGATATTTTCGTAGACATTCATGTTGGGGTAGAGCGCGTAGCTCTGAAACACCATCGCGACATCGCGATCTTTGGGTTCCAGATCGTTGACGCGCTTGCCGTCAACCAGAATGTCGCCCTCGGTCGGGTCTTCCAGCCCCGCAATCATCCGCATGGTTGTGGCCTTTCCACAGCCCGACGGGCCGAGCAGGACGAGAAATTCGCGGTCGGTTATGGTCAGGTCAAAACGGTCAACCCCGACAAAACTACCCCAGCGCTTGGACACGTCGCGCAGTTGAATCTCAGCCATATGCCCCCCTTTGTGGAATCACCAGGAAATTTGCATACGTTTGCAAAAAGGCTAGACTTGCCTGCCCCAATTTGGCAAGTCATTTTTGCAAGCGTATGCAAGAAATGAGGCAAAAACTTGTTTCAGAAGGAAAAGCAACTTGTGCTGGGCCTCTATCAGGCGCTTGATGATGCGCCTGCGGACGGTATTGCCGATTCCCTGTGGCCCTGTTTCACGCCTGATCTGTTGTGGCGCGGATTCCATCCGTTCAATGAACTGAAAGGCCCAGGGGCAGTCGCGGAAACCTTCTGGAAGCCGCTTCGCAAGGCGCTTCAGCACATGCAGCGCCGCATGGACATCTTCATGGCCGGGCGCAATGAAATGGATGGATTTTCGTCGGTCTGGGTGGTGTCGATGGGGCACCTCATGGGGCTGTTTGATGCGCCCTGGCTGGGCATTGCGCCGACCGGCAAGATGGCCTTCTTGCGCTATTGTGAATTTAACAAGGTTGAAGCGGGCCGGATAACCGAAGCCGCGATGTATTTCGACATCCCGCACCTGATGCGGCAGGCCGGGCTAAACCCCTTTCCCCGACAGACAGCCGCGCATATGGTGCAGCCTGGTCCGTTGACCCATGACGGGCTGATGTATGACGTGCAGCCAGAGGCCGAAGGTGCCGCGACGCTTGCCGCCATCAATGCCATGATCGGCGATCTGGGTGTCTGGCAACTTGGCCTGCCGCTGGAGGAGGAACTCGCCCGCACCTGGCAAGATGACATGATCTGGTGGGGGCCGGAGGGCATCGGCGCGACCTACACGATTGAACGTTATGCCAAACAGCATTCCGGCCCGTTCCGCGCGGCCTTTTCCGACCGTTCAGGCACGACCCATATCTGCCGCATGGCAGAGGGGGCTTATGGTGGCTTTTTTGGCTGGCCGAATTTCACCGCACGGCTGACCGGTGATTTCATGGGGCGTGCAGCCACCAGTCAGGTGGGAGAGATGCGGGTGATTGACATCTACCGGCGGGCGGGCGACAAGCTCAGCGAAAACTGGGTCTTTATCGACCTGCTGCATTTCTGGAAAATGATGGGGTTTGATGTTCTTGGCGAACTGGCGGAACACCCATGATCGACGCGCATCATCATCTCTGGGATTTAGGGACCGTGCATTATCCCTGGCTGATGGCGCGGGGCGAAAAGCGGTTCTTTGGTGATCCGGCCCCCATTCAGCGCAATTACCTGCTGGACGAATTTCGCAATGAGGCTGGCCCGGCAGGAATCACGGCCTCGGTCCACATCCAGGTCGGTGCCAAAAATGCGCTGGCAGAGGCAAGATGGGTGCAATCCGTTGCCGATGCCAACCCGGATTGGCCCATGGCACAGGTGGTATTCTGCGATCTGACCGCCCCTGACCTGCCCGCGCAACTCGATGCGTTCCAAGCGCTGCCAACCCTGCGTGGCGTCCGCCAGATCATCGGCCGCGCCCCTGGGGAGGACGCGACGAGCGGGACCAACGCCTTACTGGGCAATCCGGCTTTCCTTGAGGGTTTGCGCCAGATCGGTCAGCGGGGCCTCAGCTTCGATCTTCAACTGATCCCTGAACTGATGACCAGAACGGCGCGCCTGTTGGAACAGGTGCCGGACACGAAGGTCGCGCTCTGCCACGCAGGTTCACCCCATGACCGGAGCACAAGCGGACTCGCCCGGTGGGCTGATGCGTTGAAAGCGCTTTCATCCTTGCCGTGGGTCACGTGCAAACTGTCGGGGCTTGGCATGTTTGAACATGACTGGAGCACCGAAAGCATCCGGCCCGTCGTTGAGACGGTGCTTGAACAATTCGGCCCAGCGCGCGTGATGTTCGGGTCGAATTTTCCGGTCGATAAGCTCTGTTCCGACTACTCAGACGTGATCACCGCCTTTCGGATGCTGATCCCTGAAGACATACATCAGAAGGTTTTTTACGAAGTCGCCGCGCAGTTTTACGCAATTTGACCCCGATTCCGGATAAAGTGAGGAGGATTCCCGAACCACGCGATATGTGCTTCAAGCTCGTATCCTTCTCAACACGAGCGATCCCCCTTATGTCCCTGTCTAACACCGCCCTCTTTTGCTGTCCTGACGATTTTGCCAGATCCTGTCATGCCTCGCGGCTTACATGCTCCCAAAGCAGAAGGTCAAAATGAGGAGCGTCGCTTATCCATAACTTGAGTTCCGTAGCCTCCTGCAAACCTGCACCCGGCTATTGACACCGACCCGGCTTTTGATTAGCGTTCGGTTAACAAGAATGGCGAGAGCAATAATCCCGCATCAAGGTTGTATCCTGATCGGGGTTGTCTCTTGTTGGCAGGCAAGTGCAGGGGTGTAAAATGGCATTGACATCACCGTTTAATCCGGGTTCTGGTGCTATGGCTATAATCAGCCGGGAGCCGGGAGCCGGGAGCCGGGAGCCGGGAGCCGGGAGCCGGGA
>JPPB01000226.1 GCA_001483205.1 alpha proteobacterium 3107 | reverse complement strand
TGGCTTATCCGCGGGTAAGGGGTGTGGCTTATCCGCGGGTAAGGGGTGTGGCTTATCCGCGGGTAAGGGTGTGGCTTATCCGCGGGTAAGGGTGTGGCTTATCCGCGGGTAAGGGTTGGGGCTTATCCGCGGGTAAGGGTGTGGCTTATCCGCGGGTAAGGGTTGGGGCTTATCCGCGGGTAAGGGGTGTGGCTTATCCGCGGGTAAGGGCAAGACCTCTGACATACAGCCTGACGCCCGGATTTTGAGTTCAAACCCCGGCCCTGATCCCGCCCGGTCGTAAGACCGGGCCGCGCCGCCCGCGCCTTCAGGCGCTGATTGCGATCGGGTCGCCCGCGGTCTCCGGCTGCGGGTCGCGCAGCACATAGCCCCGCCCCCACACGGTTTCGATATAGTTCGACCCCTGCGTCGCCTCGCTCAGCTTCTTGCGCAGCTTGCAGATAAAGACATCGATGATCTTCAGCTCCGGCTCATCCATCCCGCCATAGAGGTGATTCAGAAACATCTCTTTGGTCAGGGTGGTGCCCTTGCGCAGGCTCAGAAGCTCCAGCATCTGATATTCCTTGCCGGTCAGGTTCACCGTCCTGCCGTTCACCTCGACCGTCTTGGCGTCAAGATTGACCGCGATCTTGCCGGTCCGGATGATCGACTGGGCGTGCCCCTTGGACCTGCGGATAATCGCATGGATGCGCGCCACCAGTTCCTCGCGGTGAAACGGCTTGGTCAGATAGTCATCGGCCCCGAAACCGAACCCCTTGATCTTGTTGTCCGTATCGTCAGAGCCGGACAGAATCAGGATCGGCGTCTCGACCTTCGCCATGCGCATCTGTTTCAGCACATCATGGCCGTTCATGTCCGGCAGGTTCAGGTCAAGCAGAATCAGATCATAGTCATACAGTTTGGCAAGGTCGATTCCCTCTTCCCCGAGCTCCGTGCAGTACACGTTCAGATTCGCGTGTGTCAGCATCAGTTCGATGCTTTTCGACGTTGTTGGGTCATCTTCAATCAACAGAATGCGCATGTGTCGCTCCGCTCTTCATCGCTTTACCGGCCTTAACATTGCCTTTCAATGGTTAACCGCCCGTTACTGGCAAAGAAGAACGTAGCAGGACAACCTGTGATTGTCTATAGCTAAGATTGCCTGTAGCGTTGCAGGGCCGTGGCCTTCAACGCATCCGGCCCGTGGACCCTGACCGCATTTTCCCAAGATTTGTATTCCTCATCGCTCAGACCATAGAGTCGCTTGGCCTGATTGAGCGTGATCAGGCCGCAGGCAACGGCCTTTACCACCTGCGCCTTGCGGCTGGCAACCCATCGTCTGGTGCCGACGGGGGGCAGATCGGCCCGTGTCATCATCGTGCCGTCCGGCAGCGTCACCGCGCGCGGACCTTCGACTTTTTTCAGGAACATGGCAATCCCCTGTAATTTCGTGCAAATACAATCGCCATGTTAGCTTAACAGGCGGTGAAACCGGCCCTTGTTAGTCTGTCGCATTTTCCTATATTCCGTTACGTTCCCGGAGACCGCCGATGTCCACCATGTCCACCGAACCGCCCATGCTCACGGGCCGGACCGCCCCCCCGGTCAATTCGCTCGGCTTTGCCCGGCCGGAGCGCGACACCCGCGTGGTGGTGGCGATGTCCGGCGGCGTGGACAGCTCTGTCGTGGCCGCGCAACTGGCCGAACAGGGGTATGACGTGGTGGGGGTGACCCTGCAACTCTATGACCACGGCACGGCCCTGGCCAGAAAGGGCGCGTGTTGTGCCGGGGCGGACATCCACGACGCCCGCCGGGTGGCCGCAGAGATCGGCTTTCCTCACTATGTGCTTGATTACGAGAATGTGTTCAGGGACACGGTGATCGACGAATTTGCCGACAGCTATCTGGCCGGGGCGACCCCGGTGCCCTGCATCCGCTGCAATGAGCGGGTGAAGTTCCGGGATTTGCTGGAGACCGCCCGTGAGCTGGAGGCCGACTGCATGGCGACGGGGCATTATGTCCGGCGGCTGATCGGGCCTGACGGGCCGGAGCTGCATTGCGCGGCGGATGCGGGGCGGGACCAGTCTTATTTCCTGTTCCCGACGACGACGGAGCAGTTGGCCTATCTGCGCTTTCCCCTTGGTCATCTGACCTCAAAGGCGGAAACCCGCAGGCTCGCCGCCAGATATGGTCTGGTGGTTGCCGATAAGCCCGACAGCCAGGATATTTGCTTTGTGCCTGACGGCAACTATGCCGCGGTGATCGAAAAGCTGCGTCCGGGGGCGGCGGAGCCGGGCGAGATTGTCGATACCGACGGCAATGTGCTGGGGCGGCACAGGGGGGTCATCCATTATACGGTCGGTCAGCGGCGGGGCCTGGGGATCGGCGGGCTGGCGGTGCCGCTGTATGTGGTGAAGCTCGATGCCGATGCGCGGCGGGTGGTTGTCGGCCCGAAAGAGCGGCTGGCCACAAGGGTGGTGCCGGTGCGGGAGATCAACTGGCTGGGGGGGGAGCCGTTTGACAGCCGGGGGGAATGGCGGCTGTCGGTCAGGGTGCGCTCGACCCGTCCGCCGGTTGAGGCGATTGTCAGGCCCCGGTCAGCGACCGAGGCCGAGGTGGAGTTGCTGGCCCCGGAGCAGGGGGTCAGCCCCGGTCAGGCCTGCGTGTTTTATGATAACGACGGGTCGCAGGTGTTTGGCGGCGGCTGGATATGGGCGGGGTGAGACCCGGCATCGGGGGCGGCGGGGATGACGCCCGACACGCAGCGCCCGAATCGGGGGGGCATGGCCTGTGCGGGCTGGCGGGTCATGTCGCTTCAGGTCTCTTAAGTCTCATCGTGTTCCCCCCGATCCTTGCCGAAGTCATACCATTTCCAAAGAATTTCAAACGGTGGAACAATTAAAAGCGCAAAGTCCATGCCAATCCTGTAGTGAGATTGCTCATAGCTCTCTGTGTAGTAAAACTTGAACACGAAAAGGGCAGTCCATAGCGCGAAAACACCAAGCATGGACGGGCCTTTTGCGCGTATGAATTCCATCCGCACGCCTTCACCGGCATAGCGGCGCGGTGGTATCATCCTTGTAAGCGCTTTCATCCATTTCATCTGACGGGTCGTCCGGGGAATCCTCATCAACCAGATGTTAACCTACCGGAACCTGCCTGCAAGCCAACCCAAAATTGCCAAGACCTCTGCATTCCCGCCCGGCAATACGACCGTGCCCACAATTCGATTTACCCCGCCCGGCAATCGTCATAGCCTGACCCCATGCCGGAGTATCAGGAACTCCATATGCTGAAGGCCATGCTGGACTGGCAGGCCGCCATGGGCGCGGACGAGGCGATTCTCGACGTGCCGGTGGATCGCCATGTGCAGGCCACAAGGCCAAAGCCGGACCCCGCCGCCGCGCCGCCGCCACCCGCCGCTGCCCCGTCCCCCACCTTGCCTCTGTCCGATGCCGCCGACCCGGTGCAACAGGCCCGGCAGATGGCCGCCGCCGCGGACGATTTGGCCGGTCTTCAGGCCGCGCTCGCCGCCTATGAGCATTGCGATCTGAAAAAAGGCGCGCGCAATCTGGTCTTTGCCGATGGCCACCCCGAGGCACGGGTGATGATCATCGGCGAAGCGCCGGGCCGGGACGAAGACCTCCGGGGCCGCCCATTTGTCGGTCGTGCCGGGCAGCTTCTGGACCGGATGTTTGCCGCCATCGGTCTGGCGCGGGACGCGAAAGAGGCGGCGGCGGCGCTCTACATCACCAATATCCTGCCCTGGCGTCCGCCGCAGAACCGCGACCCGGACCCGGCGGAAATCGCCATGCTCCGCCCGTTCACAGAGCGCCATGTGGCCCTTGCCGCCCCCGATCTTCTGGTGCTGATGGGTAATATTTCGTGCCAGGCGCTTCTGGGGCGGCGCGGCATCACCCGACTGCGCGGCAACTGGACAGAGGCCTTGGGTTGTCCGGTTCTGCCCATGTTTCACCCGGCCTATCTTTTGCGCAATCCGCGTGCCAAGGGCGAGGCCTGGCGCGACTTGCTGAGCTTGCAGGCCAGGCTGAGGGCAACGGCATGACGATGCCCGTTTTTTGCCGGTTGTCTCTGCGGGGTGGGGCAGGGGGCACGCGCCCGCTTGTTTTCAAAAGCCTCTGCATAATAGCGCCCCGGCTGCCAAACCGCCCCGCCCTGCTCTGGCCAATATGCAGAGGCCTTTTCAGGGCAGGTCAGGCATGAAAGCCGACAGGCCCTTCATCCCGGTCCGCATTGCGGTTCTGACCGTTTCCGATACGCGCGGGATCGGCGAGGACCGCTCGGGCCAGGTGCTGGCGGACAGGATCACGGCGGCGGGTCATGTGCTGGCCGGGCGGGACATCCTGCCGGACGAGCGCGGGCGGATCGCGGAACAGTTGCGCGTCTGGTGTGCGGACCCCGGTATTGACGTGATCCTCTCGACCGGAGGAACCGGGCTGACCGGGCGCGATGTGACCATCGAGGCGCACCGCGATGTCTATGAGAAAGAGATCACGGCCTTTGCGATGGTCTTTGCGATGGTTTCGTTCGCCAAGATCGGTGCGTCTGCCGTGCAGTCCCGCGCGACCGGCGGTGTGGCCGGGGGCACGTATCTGTTCGCGCTGCCGGGCAGTCCGGGGGCGTGCCGGGACGCATGGGACGGCATTCTGGCCGCGCAGCTCGATTACCGCAACGCGCCGTGCAATTTTGTCGAGATCATGCCGAGGCTGGAGGAACACATGCGCAGGAAATGACCGGATGCCGTACGCCCCGGCGCACCCGTCACGGGGGCGCTTGCGGAACCGGATACCGGGGCAGCCGCTTCACATTTTACTCCTCATGCTGTATATCTCATATGAGAGGAAATCACCCGCCATGGCTTACGACGCCCGACAGATTGCGAACTGGTTCATCGCACGTGCCGCCAAGGACGGGCGGGTTATGTCCATCATGTGGCTTCTCAAGCTCGTCTACATCGCCCACGGATGGCGTCTTGAAACGCAGGATGCGCCTTTGTTTCGCAATCGTATCGAGGCATGGCGCTACGGGCCGGTGATCCCGGACATATACAATGTCTTTCGCAAGCAAGGTATCAAGGTATCCCGTCCGGCGAAGGGCGAAGGGTGGACGGACATTCTGCCGAGAGATGAGAATCTTCTTGAACAGGTCTATGAAATATACGGGAAACTGAGTGCTTTGCGGCTGTCGAATCTGACGCATGTGGCGGGCGGACCTTGGGACATCGCGATGAAAACGGGGGGCGCGTATGCCCCGATCCCCGATGAACTGATCAAACTGCACTATGTTATGAAACGTGCGAAGGCGGAAGAGAGGCGCGCAAATGTCTGATCAAATTCCGCAAACCGACGCTACGTCTCCGTCAAGCAAAAACAATGACGACGGTAAGAGCAGTGAGCCAGAACTCCGTATCCTGGAAGCAGAAGCGAAGCTCAAGAAACAGACCTATCTGGAAAACGTTCAGCGTTACTGGATAAAATGGATCGCGGTTTTCACCGGCCTGTTTGTTATTCTGGGAATGGCTTTTGCTTTATGGTATTTTGTCTGCATCATCACATCACCAGAGTCGCCTAGCACCACAAATGCGGCCTTCACGGTGGCGATGATCGTCGCCCCCGTTGCATCCATGACCGTGATCACCGTGGCGCTGTTTGTCGGGGCCTTTCGGAAGTTTGAGAAAGAAGACCCTGAAAACATGGGCAGTGGCATTGCCCGAGGCGCGAACATGTTGCGCAGCGATATTTGAAGGTTCCGTTTGGGCGGCAATGTGTCCGGGTGGCCCGAGCGCACCCTGCCTCTCTACCCCGCGCAGCCCCGGATGCTGACCGCGCGCCTGTCCGACAGCACTGTGATCCGCACATCCGACCGGCTGAGCGCAAAGGGCCGGGCGTCGGGAGGCACCATCTCGGCGCTGGCAAACAGCCGCTCGCCCGCGCGCCGGGTGGTCGAGGGGCTGATCCAGATCGCCCGGTCCGGCAGCTCGAAAACCGCGACCTCCCGGTTGCCAAGCACCGGCAGCACCATCGACGCCCTGATCCGCAGCCCGTCGGCAATCGGCTCCACCCGGCACCGCACTTCGCGCGCGCCCGCCTCGGCCCCGGTTTCGGGCCGGTCGCCGATGGCCACCAGAATCCGCCTGTCGCGCCTTGCCTCTCCGGGCGGTAACTCCGCTGACAGGTTCAGGCTCACCGGCACACAGACCACCTCGCACACCCCCAGCGAGACCTCTGCCGCCAGAACCACCGGCGCGCCCGGATCATCGGTGGCAACCTCAAGCGGCAGCACCAGAGTGCCGCCATAGCCGATCGACTGCATTCCGTTTGCCTCGAACACTTCCGGCGTCGGCCAGTGTATCCTGACCGAACGGGCATTCTGAGACCCGCCCCAGTCGAATTGCGGGGGAATGCCGCCCTCGCCCGGCGCGCGCCAATAGGTCTTCCACCCGTCCCGCAGGGAAAGGTGCAGGGCCGCCATATGGGTGCCGCGCGCCGTGCGCCAGCCGGGCAACAGGCTGGCGGTCACAACGCCCTCGGCCACCTGCGCCCCGGCGGGGGCAAGGGGCAGGCACATAAGCACAGAGGCCACCAAAAGAAGCGTTCTCAGCATCACGGGCGTATCATAGCCGCGCCCTTCGGGTTGAAAAGTCACATTCCGCCGACATTTCCGTGATTCACGCCGGAAGGCTTGCGCAGACCGGGCGCAAGGCCCATTCTTGGCCCATGGACAAGACTGAAGACACGACCCGTCTTGGCGGAAAGCTGTTGATCGCGATGCCGGGGATGGGCGATGCGCGGTTTCACAAGTCGGTCATCTTTCTGTGTGCGCATTCAGAAGACGGCGCGATGGGGCTGATCGTGAACAAACCATCGCCCGCGTTGTGTTTCGATGAGCTTCTTGAGCAGCTTTCCATCGAATCGGGCGCGCGGGCGCGCTCGCTCCCGATCTATTTCGGCGGCCCGGTCGAGCTGAACCGGGGCTTTGTCCTGCATTCGGGCGACTATTTGCAGAGCGGTAATACGATCCGGGTTGATGAGGAGTTCGGGATGACCGCCTCGCTTGAGGTGCTGAAGGCTCTGGCGCGGGGGGACGGCCCGCAAAAGGCGCTTCTGGCCCTTGGATATGCAGGCTGGGGGCCGGGGCAGTTGGAAAGCGAGATTGCCCGCAATAGCTGGCTGATCTCTGACACCAGCCTGGAACTGGTCTTTTCCAGCGATGATAACGGCAAATGGGCCGGGGCGCTCGGGGCGCTCGGCATTGACCCGCGCCTGCTGTCCACCTCTGCCGGGCGGGCCTGACTGACGCCTTCAGCCGGTCACATACAGACAAAGATAGAGCGTCGCGACCCCCGACAGGATCGAGACAATGACATTCCGGGTGACATAGCCCATCACCAGCGTCATTATCGCGGCGGCAAGGCGCGCGAGGTCCGGCTGACCACCGGTTGCGCCGGGCCATATCACCAGCGGCGCAACCATCCCCGGCAGAACCGCCACCGGCGTATAGCGCAGGTGCCGCAAGACCCAGCCGGGCAGGGGGCGCTTTCCGATCAGGCCCAGAAACGAAAAACGGATCAGAAAGGTGCCGATGCCGATCAGAACGATCACCAGCCAGATATGCAGGGTGCTCATCTGCATTCCGCCGCCCGCCGCCTTTCCGCCCACAACTCAACCCGCGCCCCGGCCATCATCGCCAGAACCGCCGCCGCCAGAAGGCCGGTATTGTAGGGCATGAACGCCAGCACCAGCGCCGCGGTCACCGAAACCAGCGCAGCCGCAATATGGGCGGGGGTCCGCAACGCCGGTCCGATCAGCGACAGGAAGGTAATCGGCAGCGCAAAGTCGAGCGCAAACTCGGGCGGAATGCGCGCCCCGATCAGCGCCCCGACATAAGTCATCAATAGCCATGGCGGACCGATCGGCAGGGCGGTTCCGGCGAAATAGGCAACCTTTTCGTCAATCGACATATCGGGGCGGGCCTCGAACGTCGCGGTTGAAATCGCGTAATTCTGATCAAACAGAACATAGCTGAGCCCGGCACGTTTCCACAGCGCCGCGCCGCCGAGATGCGGGACCAGAGCGGCGGAATACATCGCCATGCGCAGGTTGACCGCAAGTGCGATGGCAATCACAATCAGGGTGGGGGCATTTTCCGCCATTTGCTGAACGGCGGCGAATTGGGCCGCGCCGCCGATGATCAGAACGCTGAACCCCATGGTTTCGGCTATTGTGAATCCGGCCTCGGTCGCCACCACTCCGAACAGGGTGGCGAAGGGGACGGCAACAAGGATGAAGGGTGCGCCGTCCCGCACGCCGCGCCAATACGCCGATTTTACCGTCTCCGCCGCCATCAGCCGAACAGCCCCGCGACCCGCCCCAGCAACATAAAGGCCCGCGCGGTGCGGGTATCGGCCAGCGCCGTGATTTCCCCGTCATCCGCGCCGGGTTCAAAACCGGTGAACATCTTGTCGAACTCGCGCAGAAAATGGTGGACCGCATCGCGGAAAATCTGATCCCGCTGCATTCGTCCGGCGGACAGGGCCAGCGACGCGCGATCACTGATCCCGCCAAGCGGCGCAATGCCGGGGCCGCGTTCCCCGGCGGCGAAACGACGCCAGATGTCCGGGCGGGCGTGATCGGGGCGCAGGTCGTCGGTATAGATGCCTTCCTGGCTGAGCAGCGTCAGAACGTCCTCGGACGCCCGCAGCAGTTTGGCCGCCTGCCGGTTTCTGAGAGCGCGGCGCAGGGTGGTAAAGCCCTCGGTATCATTCTCGGTATCGGGGAAATTGAGCGCCCGGATCAGATCAGCGTTCGGCAGCGGCAGGTTCGGCTTTGCCGCCGGTTGGCTTTCATCGGTTCGGGGCATCGGGGCCGGGCTGTCTGATTTGTCAGTCTCTGCTTGGTCAGTGCGGGCGGTGGCGGTGACAGCGATGGACGGTCGGCGGGGCAGGGGGGCGACACCCGCCCCTGTCGTCTGCCCCTCTGTCATGGCGCTGATCGCCGCCTGCACCCGCTCGCTCTCTGTGCGCATCACTCTGATGCTGCGGGCGACAAGCGCGCCAAGCCACAGAAAACCGGGCGGCAGGCCGATGACAACCGCCACCATCAGCACACGCACCGGGTCAAGACCGGGATAAAACCCGCCCTGGGTCAGCAGAAACACCGCCCCCACCGTCAGCAGCCACAAGGCACCAAGCGCGACGGCGATACGATCAACCGGGTGCAGCCTGCCCGTCCCCGTCCGGTTGAACATGCCCCGGCTGGCCGGGGCGTTTGTGTTCTGGTCTGTCATGGCTCTCTGCAAGCTGAAGACATTCAGCCAAAGCTGATCTTCACCACCTCGTAACTGCGTTCCCCGCCCGGAGTTCTGACCTCAACACTGTCGCCGGTGTCCTTGCCGATCAGGGCGCGGGCGAGCGGTGATTTGATGTTCAAGAGGCCGCGCCCGATGTCGGCCTCCGGCTCCCCGACGATCTGATAGGTTTTTTCCTCGTCCGTATCCTCATCGACAAGCGTCACAATTGCGCCGAACTTGATTGCGCCCGAAAGCCGGGACGGATCAATCACATCAGCCAGCGACAGGATGCCTTCGACTTCCCTGATCCGGGCCTCGATAAAGCCCTGCTTTTCGCGGGCCGAATGGTATTCGGCGTTTTCGGACAGGTCGCCATGGGCGCGCGCCTCGGCAATCGCGCGGATGATGGCCGGTCGTTCCACCGTCCGCAGCGTTTTCAATTCTTCATCCAGCGCGGAATAGCCCGCGCGTGTCATCGGTATCTTGTCCATGGATTCCGGCACTCACATAAAAAAGGCAACAGGTGGTTCGGGGGCCGACGATTCGGCACCAAGTCTATAGACCACTTCCGAAACAAGTTACAGGGGGCGCGCGGGCCTGCATTCCGGCAGGTGGTTTGCAGGATGCGGGGCAGGCCCCCACAGGCCCGATTGACGCCGCACCCCAAGTCGGATAACGAGCGTAAGATTTGAACGTCACCGGGGCGGCAGGGGAAAGAAAATGACCGGGATCGAACGCGAATCCATCGAATATGATGTCGTGATTGTGGGGGCGGGCCCCGCTGGCCTGTCCGCTGCCATCCGTCTAAAGCAACTCGACCCGGACCTTGGCGTCGTCGTGCTTGAAAAAGGGTCCGAGGTGGGCGCGCATATCCTGTCCGGGGCGGTGCTTGACCCGTCGGGGCTGGAGGCCCTGATCCCCGACTGGAAGGAAAAAGGCGCGCCGGTCACCGTGCCAGTCAGGGAAGACAATTTCTATTTTCTGGGCGCGGCGGGCAGGCTGCGCATTCCGAACCTGATCATGCCGCCCCTGATGAACAATCACGGCAATTATATCGTCTCTATGGCCAATGTCTGCCGCTGGATGGCGGAACAGGCCGAGGAAATGGGCGTTGAAATCTTTCCCGGCATGGCCTGTTCCGAGCTGATCTATGGTGAGGGCGGCGAGGTGAAGGGCGTTGTGGCGGGTGAGTTCGGCAAGGCCGCCGACGGCACCCCCGGTCCGGCCTATGAACCGGGGATGGAGCTGCACGGCAAATATGTGTTCCTGAGCGAAGGCGTGCGCGGCAGCCTGTCCAAACAGGTGATCGCGAAATACGGCCTTGATGCGGATGCCGATGTGCAGAAATACGGGCTGGGGATGAAGGAAATCTGGGAGATCGACCCGGCCAAACACCGCGAAGGCACCGTCACCCACACCATGGGCTGGCCGCTTGGCCGCAACGCAGGCGGCGGGTCTTTCGTCTATCATCTGGACAACAACCAGGTTTATGTCGGCTTTGTCGTCCATCTGAACTACAGGAACCCGCATCTGTTCCCGTATATGGAGTTTCAGTGTTTCAAGCATCACCCGATGATTGCCGGGTTGCTGAAGGGCGGCAAGCGCGTGGCCTATGGTGCGCGGGCGATCACCGAGGGCGGTTGGCAATCACTGCCAAAGATGGTTGCGCCGGGTGTTGCCCTGTTGGGCTGTTCGGCGGGGCTGGTCAATGTGCCGCGCATCAAGGGCAATCATAATGCGATGCTGTCGGGCAAGGCGGCGGCCGAGGCCGCCCATGCCGCGATCCGGGCCGGGCGTTCAGGCGATGCGCTGACCGCTTATGAGGCGGATGTGCGCTCCGGCCCGATTGCCAAAGACCTGAAGCGGGTGCGCAATGTCAAGCCGCTGTGGTCGCGTCTGGGGGTGGTGGCGTCGCTGGTGCTGGGCGGGTTCGACATGTGGGTGGCGAATCTGACCGGCTGGAACCCGCTGGGGACGCTGCGGCACGGCAAGACCGATGCGGCCTCGACCGAAGACGCCGCGAAACACCGGCCTGTGGACTATCCGAAGCCGGACGGGGCGCTGTCATTTGACCGTCTGACCAATGTCAGTTTTTCGATGACCAATCATGCAGAGGGCCAGCCCGTGCATCTGCGGCTGGCTGATCCGTCGGTGCCGATCCGGGAGAACCTGCCGAAATTCGCCGAGCCTGCGCAGCGCTATTGCCCGGCGGGGGTGTATGAGGTGGTCACGGAAGAGGACAAAGAGCCGCGCTTTCAGATCAGTTTCCAGAACTGTGTGCATTGCAAGACCTGCGACATCAAGGATCCTGCCCAGAACATCACCTGGGTAACGCCGCAGGGCGGGGACGGCCCGAACTATCCGAATATGTGAGGGGGCGGGTCAAGCGCAATCTGACATCGTGTAAAGCAAGTATCTCATGGCAAGAGAAAATGTTGATCCACAAATACTTGCGCTGTGCGACAAAGTAACGGCGAAACGCGCGCGTGCATTGATTGACTACTTTATCGAACATGGAGAGTGCTCGACAGAGGATCTGAATGACTTGGGATATGACCACCCACCCCGCGTGGCGGGTGACGTGAAGGAAGCAGGTATCCCTATCGTGATGACACGCGACCGAATTTCGGCACGAACAGGTCGCAGGATCGGCGTCTATCGGTTCGGGGATCCCGGCGATATAAAGGCTGGTCCTATTGGCGGACGCAGGGCGTTCTCCAAGACGTTCAAACAGCAGCTTGTGCGCAAATATGGCTCTCGGGACGCCTTCACTCAGGAAAAGTTGCAACCCCGCTACCTTCAGATTGATCACCGCGTGCCTTACCAGGTTGCCGGAGATACAGCATTTGATGAATCAAACCCTGACGCTTATATGCTCATTGATGCCTCAAGCCAGCGTGCTAAATCCTGGTCTTGCGAGAACTGCCAAAATGCCAGAGAAGATCGGCGAGCGGATGTCTGCCTGTCCTGTTTCTGGGCGTCCCCCGAGGACTATACGCATATTGCGATGGAGCAGGTTCGGCGGGTGGATTTAGAGTGGCGTGGCTCCGAGGTTGAGGCGTTCGACCAACTGCGTGAACGTGCGACGCGCAAGGGCGTCTCTGTTCAGGCCCTCGCCAAGCAGCTCTTGGCACGCAACTCTTAGAGGACCAGATTCGTCTGCGCAGGCTGTGGGCGTATGATCTCTGTTACCGGCCCAGAGACTCCCGGCGTCATGTAGAGGCTTTCGATCGTTTCCTCTTTACGTCCTGAAAGCGTGGATTGGGAGGAGATTCCCGCATGGAGCAAAAGCCGGGTTAGCCCGAGTGACGCAGGCAGCGGCGATCCATATTCCCGCCCGCCGGTCATTCCGTCATAGGACAGGGCGAAAGAGACACCGCGCGCGCGCAACTCTTCAAGTCCTTCGCAAAGCTCATCCTGTGTGAGTTGCCGGTGGTAGCGCTTGTCCCGCCCGACGGAGGTTCCGAGGTAGGGCGGGTCAAGGTAGACAAAATCACCCGGCTTCGCATCCGCCGCCGTTTCCTTCCAGTCTCCGATGCGGAATCTGGTCCGCCCCCGAAGGATGCGCGAGACACCCATGACGGCCAACCGCATCTTCTCCGGGCGCATCCCAAGGCGGCGCTTGTCCACCGATTGTGTAAATCGCCCGTCCTGGCTGAACCGCACTGCGTTCTTGACGCACCGGCAAATCAGGTAGAGAAGATCAACCGGATCGTGGCCCGTGTTGTAGCGATTGCGCACTTCATTGAAGTAGCCGGTTTCACCTTCGTGTTGGCCGTGCCAGATTTCTCCGTAACGCGCTGCCGTTCGGTCAGGTTCCTCGACAATCGACTGCAACAGCAAAACCATCGGCTTCAGGCTGTCAGCAACAATAAATCGTTCCGCCCGCTGATAGTGCGCGGCATGGATCGTCATTGCAGCGGAACCGCAAAACGGCTCATAGAACGTTCCGATACTCTTGGGCAGATATGTATCAATCATCGGTGCGAGTTTTCGCTTGCTGCCTTGGTATGGGATTGGGTGTGGCAACCTTGTCATGCTGTATTCCTATAACGGTTTGCTCATTGATTCCAGAGTGTTTTGTGAAATGCCCATCACGCCATGCTCCGCCTTGCGCCCGATGCAGGCGGCATCATCGCGCCTGATCCGGATAATTCTGCTCCGGCGTGGCCATGTGTGCCTGCGCGCCGTTCGCCGCGTCCGTCCCGTCCGCCCTGATGGCTGCAAGAATATAGCGGGCCGCCTCAATCCACTCCCTCACATGATCCTCTGCGAGCAGGGTTCGGCAGGCCCTCGCCTGATCCGCCACCGGCGCA
>JPPB01000225.1 GCA_001483205.1 alpha proteobacterium 3107 | reverse complement strand
CAACCATTTCGACACCCTGAGCGCGGTTGAGGCGCTGGAAGACGCCGGGATTGCCCCGGACCACGCCCGCGCAATCATCAGTCAGATGAACCGCGCGGTGGACGAAAATGTCGCCACCAAGGCGGATGTCAAGCAGCTTGAGACCACGCTCAAGGCGGATACCAGACAGCTCGGAACTGCACTTGGCGCACGGATTGACGCCCTTGATACGAAGATAGATACTGGCCTGAAGAGGCTGGATGAGAAGATAGATACCGGCCTTGAGGGACTGGATGCGAAAATAGACACCGGCCTGAAAAGGCTGGATGAGAAAATAGACAACGGTCTGAAGGCGCTTGATACGAAGATAGATACTAGCCTGAAAAGGCTGGATGAGAAGATCAACACCGGCCTTGAGGGGCTGGATGCGAAAATAGATAACGGTCTGAAGGCGCTTGATACGAAGATCGACACCGGCCTGAAGACGCTTGATGCAAAGATTGATGCACTTGATACGAAAATCGAGGCACAGGGTCGCGAATTGTCGGCGAAGGTTGAGGCGCAGATTTCGGCGCTCGGCAAAGAGATTTTCAAGCAGCTCTGGATCATGGGCGCGGGTATCATCGGCGTCACCGTGGCGCTGATCAAGTTCCTACCCTGACTCGGCCCCACCGGTGGCTGCACCGGACGACTCATGTGCAGACCTTGATTGTGCAACGGCATGGCGCGCGTGTATATGACGGCACCGTCCTGCCCTCTGCCCCCTACTCCGCGTCCGCCGCCGCCAGCAATGCGGCATTACCACCCGTCGCGCTCGTGTCCACGCACACATGGCGCTCCCGCAGCACATGGCCCATGTCCGGCCTGCCGGTGATCAGCGGCAGGATCGCCCCGTCCCGCCCTGCCAGCGCCTGTGCATAGGCCCGCGCCTGATGCGCATTATCGCCCCAGTAAAGCGCCCCGGAAAATCCGGCCAACCGGGTGAGCGCACGCGCGGGCAGGCCATCTGCCCCCACCGCCGCGCCGCCAAGGGCGCGCACCGCCCCCGCTTGCTCTGCCTCTGCCTCTGCCCCCGGCCCCAGACACAAAAGCGGCGCGCGCGGGATCAGCGACAGCGCGTTCGACTCCCCCGTCGGCCCCGGCATGACCAGAGTCTTAAGCGCCTCCTCACCCGCCCGGACCGCGCCGATCCGCGCCTGCACCTGCGCCGGGTCCGCCTGTCCGCCCGCCGCATCCGTCACCACCGGCTCCACCGGCTCCGCACACATAAACCGCCCCAGATAATGCGGCCCGCCCGCCTTCGGCCCCGTGCCCGACAGCCCCTCGCCCCCAAAAGGCTGGCTGCCGACGACCGCGCCGATCTGGTTGCGGTTCACATAGATATTGCCCGCGCGCAGCCGCTCGACCACATACTGCACCCGATCATCGATCCGGGTATGCAGACCAAAGGTCAGCCCATAACCGGTGGCGTTGATCGCCCCGATCACGGCGTCGATCTCTTCCGCCCGGAAGGTGGCGACATGCAGAACCGGGCCGAAAATCTCTTGCTCAATCTCTGCAATCCCGGCGACGCGAATGGCGACCGGGGCGATGAAATGCCCGGCTTGGGGGCGGGCGAGCTGTTTCAGCACCCGGCCCTCGACGCGCGCGGCGGCAATATGGGCGTCGATCCCTGCCCGCGCTTCGGCGTCAATCACCGGCCCGACATCGGTCGGGATGTGCCACGGGTCGCCAACCTGCAATTCATCCATTGCCCCGAACAGCATAGCCTCCAGATGTTCGGCGATGTCTTCCTGCACATAAAGACAGCGCAGCGCCGAACACCGCTGGCCTGCCGACTGAAATGCCGATTCCACCACCGCCTGCACCGCCTGCTCGGGCAAGGCGGTCGAATCGACGATCATCGCGTTCAGCCCCCCGGTTTCGGCGATAAGCGGCGCAGAGGGTGCCAGATGCCGGGCCATCGACCGGCGGATGATCCGCGCGGTTTCGGTCGAGCCGGTGAAGGCAACCCCCGACACACGCGGATCAGAAGTCAGCGCCGTGCCGACGCCCGCCCCGTCACCGGGCAGAAATTGCAGGGCGTCGGGCGGCACCCCTGCCTGGTGCAGCAACTCCGTCGCCGCATGAGCAATCAGCGGCGTCCGCTCTGCCGGTTTTGCCAGCACCGCATTGCCCGCCGCCAGCGCCGCCGCAACCTGCCCGGTGAAAATCGCCAGCGGGAAGTTCCAGGGCGAGATGCAGGTGAAGACACCCGTTGCCGACGGGCGCGTTCTTTCGGCCTCTGCCGCGTAATAGCGCAGGAAATCAACCGCCTCGCGCAGCTCGTTCACACAATCGTTCGGGGTTTTCCCGGCCTCCCGGCCAAGCAACGCAAAGATCGCACCGCAATGCTCCTCATACAGGTCCGCCGCCCGGCGCAATACCCCGGCGCGGGTGGGGACATCCGCCGCCCAGGGCCGGGCCGAGGACAGGGCCGCCGCAATCTGTGCCGCACTTGCCTGCCGGACCGTGCCCACATGGTCGCCCGGATTGGCCGGGTTT
>JPPB01000224.1 GCA_001483205.1 alpha proteobacterium 3107 | reverse complement strand
TCTCTCCCGGCAAACCGTTCGCCCGGTCCGGCGAATAGGTCAGAGATGTTGCCCTTATCCGCGGATAAGGGTGCATCACCCCAAAGGCGCGGCCCGGTCTTGCGACCGGGCGGGATCAGGGTCAGGACTTGGACTCAAAATCCGGTTGCCATGCCATACCAAGAACACCCCCCTACTCCACCACAGCATTGAAAACAAACAATGTTTTCCCGTCGATCTGGTGCCCGTTGATCAGGGCACCGGCACGGGCGGATGTCAGCCAGGCCTCCAGTCGTGCCGCCGCCTCTGCCCTTACATGCGGGTGTCGCGCCGGACTGACCGGGATATAGGCGTATTGATTGAACAGCGCCCGGTCGCCGGAATAGAGCAGCGCCAGCCCTCTCTTGTTGCCAAAGCCGAGCCAGCTCGCCCGGTCAGACAGGATATAGGCGTCCATCGCCGCGGCGATGTTCAGGGCCGCCCCCATCCCGGCCCCGACAGCCCGATACCACCGCCCGAACGCCTGCGGGTCCAGCCCGGCGGCCCCCCACAGGCTCAGCTCTTTCCGGTGGGTGCCGCTATCGTCCCCCCGGCTGACAAAGGGCGCGCGCGCGGCCCTGATCCGCCCGAGCGCATCAACGGCGCTGTCGGCGGCGGCGATGGCGGCAGCATCCGACACCGGGCCGATGAGGACGAAATCGTTATACATGATCTCGCGCCGATAGAGACCGAACCCGGCGGCGACAAACGCTTCCTCGGCCCGGCGCGAATGAACCAGAACCGCATCCACGTCCCCCGCCTCCCCCAGCCGGAGCGCATGGCCGGTGCCGACGACCAGCAGGCGCACCTCCAGCCCCAGCTCTTCCCGGATCACCGGCAACAGCACATCCGCCAGCCCGGAGTTCTGAAAAGAGGTGGTGACCGCCATCGTCATCACCTCTGCCCGGACAGGCGCGCCGATCATACAGGCGGCGGCCACGACCAGCAGGATACGCCTGATCATTCCACGATGTCCCCCCGCAGAAAGGCGCGCGCCTCTGCACTGCCGGGCCGGTCGAAAAAGGTGCCCGCCGGGGTGCATTCACCCACACGGCCACCGAGCATGAACACGACCTCATCCGCCAGCCGCCGCGCCTGCCCCATGTCATGGGTGGACATGATCAGGCGGGTTCCGCCCCCGGCAGCGGCGCAGAGGATCGCCTCGATGTCACGGGTGGCCCGGCCATCAAGCGCGGCGCAGGGTTCGTCGAGAAACAGCACCTCCGGCTCCCGAATCAGGGCGCGCGCAATCGCCAGCTTTTGCCGTTCACCACCGGACAGCGCGGTTGCGGGGCGGTTTAGCGCCTCTGTCAGCCCGACACGGGCCGCCCAGTGTTCCGCGCCCGCCCGTGCCGCCCTGCGCGGGGTGCCGCCGACGATCAGCCCGTAGGCGATGTTGTCACGCACGGAACGGCGCATCATCACCGGGGACTGAAACACGAAGGCCTGCCTGCGGCGCGCCTCTCTGGCCGGGCAGTTCCACGCAACCCGGCCCTCGCTCAGGCGGGCCAGCCCGTGCAGCAGGCGCAGCAATGTCGTCTTGCCCGATCCGTTGGGGCCGATGACCATGGTCACGCCTGCGCCGTCAAGGGTCAGATCGACGGGGCCGACCAGAACCCTGCCCCGGCGGCGCACCACCGCGCCCGTGACGGTCAGGGGCAGCATCCCGGTCACCAGCGGCCCTCGGTCTCGGTCCGGGACAGGCCGTGAATGGCAAGGTTCACCGCCACCGCCATGCCGACCAGCACGAACCCCAGCGCCAGCGCCAGGGCAAAATCGCCCCGGCCGGTTTCCAGCACCACCGCAGTGGTCAGAACCCGCGTCGCATGGTCGATATTGCCGCCGACGATCATTATCGCGCCGACCTCTCCGATGGCGCGCCCGAACCCGGCAAGGCACGCGGTCAGCAGCGCCCGGCGGCCATCCCAGAGCAGGGCCTGCATTCGTTGCCGCCTTGTGGCGTTCATCGAAATCAACAGGTCGCGGTAATCCGACCACAGCTCGCGCAGGGACTGGTGGGCAACCGAGGCCATCAGCGGCACGATGATCACAACCTGCGCGATGATCATGGCGGCAGGGGTGAACAGCAGCCCGAGCACCCCCAGCGGGCCGCCCCGCGACAACAGGATATAGACCACCAGCCCGACGACAACCGGCGGCAGGCCCATCAGCGCATTGAGCACCGCAATCGTCGCGCGGCGAAACCGAAAGCGGCGCACCGACAGCAGGGCGGCGAGCGGCAGCGCGATCACGGCGGCGATCACAAGGGCGCTGAGGGTGACCTGCAAAGAGCGCAGCGTGATCTCCAGCAGGTCCGGGTCAAGGGTGACCACCAGCCGGAAAGCCTGCATGAGGCCGCTCCAGAGATCAGACATGACAGGCCGGTCCCCCGCGCATCGCGGTCCTTCGGGTGTGTTCGGTGTGATCTGCCGCGAATCGGCATGGCGGCGCAACCGGAAAAAGGTTTCTGCATGATTGAGACTTCTGCATATTTGCGCGTCAGTGGCCAAACCGTCCGCCCGGC
>JPPB01000223.1 GCA_001483205.1 alpha proteobacterium 3107 | reverse complement strand
GAGGCGTCTGCCTGAGGGCGTTTCTGAGATAAGCATATTCTTATGTTAGAAGTAGTATGACTTTCTGACATAACGCTTGCGGTATGGCCATGTTTTTGAGATAAGTATGGCCATATCTCAAAAAGCGGGCAGGTTTCCGGGATATGGATATTGCGGAGTTCAGATCAGGACAGCATGAAAGCCGGTATCAATACAAGGCTTTCCTGCCCGAACCGATTTGCCATGAATGGATGATTGCCGATCCCGAGCTATCCGAGCTGCTTGGCCGCGCCGACCGCGCTCTGGGTGAGCTGAACGCCTTTGCCCGGTTGATCCCCGACATCGAATTTTTCATCCGGATGTATGTGGTCAAGGAGGCCACCCAATCCAGCCGGATCGAGGGCACGAAAACCAATATTGAGGATGCGTTCAAAAAAGCCGATGATCTCATCCCCGAAAGGCGCAACGACTGGGCCGAGGTGCAGAACTACATCGAAGCGATCAACTTTGCGATTGCTGAGTTGGATAAATTACCCCTGTCCAACCGGCTGCTGTGCCGGACCCATGGGATACTGATGTCAGGTGTGCGGGGCGAGCACAAACAACCGGGCCAGTTCCGCAACAGCCAGAACTGGATCGGGGTCAACCTCAGGAACGCGGTGTTCGTGCCGCCCCACCATGACCATGTGCCTGATCTGATGGCAGACCTGGAGGCCTTTCTTCATGCCGATAAGCTGTTTTCCCATCCCTTGCTGCGCATCGCAATCGGGCACTATCAGTTTGAAACGATCCACCCGTTTCTGGATGGAAACGGGCGTCTGGGGCGCCTGCTGATTTCGCTCTACCTGGCGTCCAAGGGGCTGTTGGTGAAGCCCGCGCTGTATCTGTCGGACTATTTCGAGCGCAACAAAACTGCCTATGTCGATCATCTGATGGCGGTTCGGCAGGGCAATCACCTGCGCGAGTGGTTGATATTTTTCCTGCATGGGGTGGACGAAACCGCGCGCGCGTCCGCCGATGTGTTCCGCTCTATTCTGGCCATCAAGGAGCGGGTCGAGCGCGACGTGCTGCCGCGTTTCAGCGCGCGCCGACAGGACAATGCGCAGGCGCTGATGCGTCACCTTTACGCGCACCCGGTTGTGGATGTGAGCATGGCGGCCGGGATTATCGGGGCCACCACGAACACGGCATCCGCGCTGATTGCCGATATGGAAGTCCGTGGTGTGCTTGCCGAGATCACCGGACAGCGCCGCAACCGGCTTTTCGCTTTCAGCGAATATATAGAGCTGTTCAGGGAGCAGAGGCCTGACTGATCGGAACCCCGCCCCCTCTGTTTCCGCCATCTGCGCCCGGAGAGACCATTGCCTTTCCTTCCCCCCGCGTCCCGGTTATGGTGCAGCGGCATTCATTGATCCGGCGCGGGGGGGGCCCCTCTGGCCGGTCATTGCAGGACAGACGCGACAGAACGGCCTCTGATGCCCGAAACCAACCTTCAGACCAGGGTTCTGTCCCCGTCGCCGGATGATCTGGCACGGGCGGCTGGCCTGTTGCGCGGCGGCGGGCTGGTCGCGTTCCCCACCGAGACCGTCTATGGCCTGGGCGCGGACGCCCGTTCCGATGCAGCAGTCGCGGGCATTTACCGGGCTAAGGGGCGGCCTGCCTTCAACCCGCTTATCGTCCATGTCCCTGATCTGGATGCGGCCCGCGCCTGTGCCCGGTTCGGTGACGATGCGCTGCGGCTGGCGGCGGCGTTCTGGCCCGGACCGCTGACCCTGGTGCTGCCGGTGCGCGAAGGGTCCGGTCTGTCGCCGCTTGTCCGCGCCGGGCATGGGACGGTCGGCATCCGCGCGCCCGGACACCCGGTGGCGCAATCGCTGCTGCGCGCCTTTGGCGGCCCGGTGGCCGCGCCCTCGGCCAACCCGTCGGGCCGGATCAGCCCGACCACCGCTGACCATGTGCTGGCCGGTCTCGGCGGCAGGGTTGAGGCGGTGGTGGATGGCGGCCCGTGCGCGGTCGGGCTGGAATCGACGATTGTCGGTTTTGTGCCGGGGCCGGTGCTGTTGCGTCCGGGCGGGGTGCCGACAGAGGCGATTGCGGCCTGTCTGGGGGCACCCCTGCGGGGGGAAGGCGCGGTCAATGACCTTACCCCCGATGCGCCGGGGCAACTGACATCACATTATGCGCCTGTCGCCCGGATGCGCCTGAATGCCGCTGGTAAGGCACCGGGCGAGGCTCTGCTGGGGTTCGGCCCGGTCAAGGGGGCGGATTTCAACCTTTCTGCGTCGGGTGATCTGACCGAGGCGGCGGCCAATCTGTTTGTCGGCCTGCACCGGCTGGATCGTCGGGGGGCGAAGGCGATTGCGGTGTCTCCGATACCCGAGGCGGGGCTGGGGCGGGCGATCAATGACCGGTTGAGGCGCGCCGCCGCCCCCCCCTGAAAACCCGCGCGGGGCACTTGACACCGGCCCGGCTTTTGATCAACAAGAGTGGCGAGAGCGACAATCCCGCATCACGGTTGTGTCCTGATCGGGGGTGTATCTTGCTGGCCGGAAAATGCAGGGGTGTGAAAT
>JPPB01000222.1 GCA_001483205.1 alpha proteobacterium 3107 | reverse complement strand
AGCAGAGGAGCACAGGCCATGAAACCGAACATGACTCTGGCGGCGGGGCTGGCCATACTGACCCTGACCGGCGGGCAGGCCACAGCAACCGATTGCGGCCAATGGAACACCGAAGCCTTTTTCAAAGCCGCCAGCGCCGGGGATGTGCAGGCCTGCCTCAGCACAGGCCATGATCCGGGCGCGCGGGATGCGACCGGCCAGACCCCCCTGCACTGGGCCGCGCGGCGCAACCCCGACCCGGCGGTGATCGGGGCGCTGATTGATGCGGGCGCTGACCCGAATGCACCGGGCCGGAGCGGCCATACCCCCCTGCACCGGGCGGCCTCTAACCCGAACCCGGCGATGACCATGGCGCTGATTGAGGCAGGCGCTGATCCGGGCGCGCGCAACAGTAAAGGCTGGACGCCCCTGCACCGGGCGGCGCTGAACCCCCAACCGGCGGTGACCCGCGCCCTGATTGACGCGGGCAGTGACCTGAAGGCGCGCAGCAATCAGGGTTGGTCAGCGCTGCATTTCGCGGCGTATTTCAACGGCAACCCGGCGGTGGCGTGTGCGCTGATCGAAGCAGGCAGTGACCTGAAGGCGCGGGACAGGGACGGGGATACGGCCCTGCACTATGCGGCATGGGAAAACAGGAATCCGGCGGTGATCAGGATGCTGCTTGACGCCGGGATGGGCGCCAATGCGCGCGACAGGGACGGCAACACGCCCCTGCATGAAGCCGCGGCATCATCGGGCAAAACCCCGGCGGTGATTGAGGCGCTGCTTGATGCGGGCGCTGATCCGGGGGCGCAGAACAGCGACGGCAGGTTTCCGGTCGATTACATCGGTGAGGGGGATCGGCTTTACGGCACCGATGTCTATTGGCGGCTGAACGACGGGCGTTATGAATGACCGGCGGGGGCGGCGGGGTTGACACAAAACGGGAACACGTATAGAACAACGCCCGAACACCCGCGCGGCAAACCCGCCGCTGGCAATCAAGGCGCACCTCATGCTGACCCGCAAACAGTTGGCATTGCTCGATTTCATCCATCAAAGGGTGAAGCGCGACGGCGTGCCGCCCTCTTTCGACGAAATGAGGCTGGCGCTCAATCTGCGCTCCAAATCCGGCATTCACCGGCTGATTACGGCGCTGGAAGAGCGCGGCTTTGTCCGGCGGCTGGCGCATAAGGCCCGCGCCATCGAGATCATCCGGATGCCCGAGGCGCTGAGCGGCAAAGGGGATGGCGGCTTTACCCCGCGCGTGATTGACGGCGACCGGCCTGATGGCCTGTATGATAGCCTGTCGGCCAATGCGCGGCCCGTCGCCCCGTCGTCGGTCGAGGTCAGGGTGCTGGGCCGGATTGCCGCGGGCAAACCCATCGAGGCGATTGAGGACGGGGCGCGCACACGGGCGGTTCCCGGCGAAATGCTGAGCGGCAAGGGGCGGCATTATGCGCTGGAGGTCCGGGGCGATTCGATGATCGGGGTCGGGATACATGACGGCGATCTGGTGGTGGTGCGCGAAACCGCCGAGGCCGAGAGCGGTGATATTGTTGTTGCCCAGATCGAGGGGTATGAGGCGACGCTGAAACGGTTCCGGCGACGGGGCGGGATGATTGCTCTGGAGGCCGCCAACCCGGCGCACGAGACGCGGGTGCTGCCCGAAGGCGCGGTCAGGGTGCAGGGGCGGCTGGTCGGGCTGATCCGCACTTACTGATCCGCGGGTGGTGGGCGTAACCGGGGCAACTTATTGGGATATATGGTTTTTATCCTTGCGGTGTGGCGGCGTGTGCGCCCTGCGAACCATTTTCTGAAGACCCCTGCATATTAGTGCATAGGTGGCCAAACCGTCTGCCTGCCCAAAGCCAATATAGCCTGACGCCCGGATTTTGTGTCCAGGCCCCGGCCCTGACTCTGCCCGGTCACAAGACCGGGCCGCGCCGTCCCCCCCCGAGCGGGTCGGACGCGGCCCTTCGGACTGTTCGCGCACATGTCCCGGCAATGCATCTGCCACTTGTGCCCTGACAGGATCAGGGATGGGCCCTGTGATCAACTTCACCCCATCACACCATAATCCGGCCTACTGACCCGACGGCACTGTCCACAGCCTTGTTCCCGAGTGCCCTGCCGTCGTCCGCACCCGCACCCCGTCGCGGCCCGCAAAAACCGCGACGCTGCCGCTTTGCCGCAGACGGGGCGCATCCAGAACCCGGCACGGGCCGCCGCCCCCCTCCAACGGCAACGGGCTTATCAGCCATGCCCCCTCTCGACAAAGGTGCCGCGCGCGCTCTGCATGGCGCTTTCGGTGCAGATGAAAAAACACCTGCCCCGCCACCTGCGCCGCAGGCACACCGTCATCATCGGTAAAGGCGGGCCTCTGATGTGCTTCTGCCTGATCCGCAGGCGCGCCGTCATTCTCCAGCCAGATACCGGCGACAAAGCCCTCACCGCGCGGTTTGCTGAGCGCCCGGCCCTCCGGCCCGGTCACACCAACCAGCCCCCCGGTTGCGGCGATCAGAACATCGGGCCGGTCGGTCGCCCGCCACAGCACAAGGGAAAGCGCAACCGCCACCAC
>JPPB01000221.1 GCA_001483205.1 alpha proteobacterium 3107 | reverse complement strand
TCATGCCAAGGTCTTTTCAGCGAAAAAGCTGCGGCAGAGCTGTGATCAGATTATCATACTTTGGCCATAAGCGATACCCTTCAAAGGCCCCAGCACAATAGTTCAGCCGGGCGGGTTGTTTGAGTGCCGACGCGCCATTATGCAGAGGTCCTTACAGGCGGATCGCCGACAGCAGGCGTCCGTAATCCGCCTCTCCCCGGTGGACGGCCCGGCGGCAGGAATAGAACCGCTCCGGGTCCGAACAAGTGCAATGCCCCGTCCACACGGCCCTTCCCACGCCCACGCCGCACAACCGGGACAGGCCAAAGCCGGGCAGGTCGAAATGCAGCCGGTCGCCTGCGCCGCCCGTAAAGAAACGGCGGTTGTCCGGGTCCGCCTCCAGAAACGCGCTCAGAAATTCCGGGCCGACCTCATAGGCCGTCTGGCTGATTGCCGGGCCGATGACGGCGCTGATCCGGCGGCGGTCAGCCCCGAGTGCCTCCATCGCTGCGACCACGGCCTCCAGAATACCGCCGAGCGCGCCCCGCCAACCGGCATGGGCCGCCCCGATCACCCCGTTCTCATGGTCCGCCAACAGCACCGGCTGACAATCGGCGGTCAGGATGCACAGCGCAAGGCCCGGCGTCGCCGTCACCATGGCGTCGGCCCTGGGCAGGGGCGGGGCGAGGGGCGCGCCCACCCTGACCACATCGGCGGAATGCACCTGATCCACGGTGACCATCCGTCCGGGCGCGACCTGCATTGCCGTCGCTGCGCGGGCACGGTTGGCCGAGACGATTTCGGCCTGATCGGATGACCCGTAACCGCAGTTCAGCCCCCGGAGCACACCGGACGACGCCCCGCCCTTGCGGGTAAAGAACCCGTGGCGCAGCGGCGAGAGCAGATCAGAGATCAGGATTTCCAGTGTCATATGTCAAACCCCGGCGGCACCGGCGCGGCATCCTCACGGCAAAGCGCAATCGCCTTGAACAGTGTTCCCATTTCGTCCGGGTGGGTCAGGCGTCGGTGCGCGGCGATGTGGCTCTGAAGGGCGGCCCCCTGCAAGCCCTGTGCCAGCCGCTCCGCCCGCGCCGTGATCCCCAGCCGCTCAAGCAGCCGCCCCTGCGGTGTCATCACCGTCACCCGAACCCCCGGCACCGCGCGCGCGGCACGGGCAATCGCCCCGAAATCCACATGCGCGGTCAGGTCGGCCTCGCCCGGACAGGCCAGCACGGGCGCAGGCGCATGGCGGCGCACGGCCTGCAAGGTGTCGCCAAGGGATCGCCCGCCGCCATAATCAATCAGCACCGCAACGCCCCCGGCACGGGCAATCCGCCGGGCGATGTCCCCGACAAGGGCCAGCGCGGGCAGGCACAGCTCAACCACCTGCCCCTCGTCCGTGTCGGTCAGGCGACAGGCAAGCGCCTCGGGCAGGACCGGCCCGCCGAGGCCGAAGGCCAGCGCCCCGTCCGATACACCGATCTGACGTTCGCGCCAGCCGCCCCCCGCGCGCACGAACTGCCGGATCGGCAGCGCATCCAGAAACTCATTGGCGATCAGGAACAGCGGCGCGTCATCGGGCAACCCGGAAAGCGCCCTCAACCAGGTCGCGCCATAGCCCTGCAATCGCCGCTGCTGTATGGCGCGGAGTGGCCCGGACGCCTCTATCAGATACAGGCGCATGGCCTCGTGAAAGCCGGGGATGCGGGCAGTGGCGCGCAGCATGTCGGCCATCAGCACCCCCCGGCCCGGCCCCAACTCGACCAGATGAAACGGATCGGGCCGCCCCCGGTCGATCCAGCACTGCGCCAGCGCCAGGCCGAGGCACTCGCCGAACATCTGGCTGATCTCCGGCGCGGTGGTGAAATCACCCCCTGCGCCCAGCGGGTCGCGGGTGGCATAATAGCCGTGCTCGGGGTCAAGCAGGCACGTGCTCATATAATCGGCAACAGAGATCGGGCCGGTCCGCGCTATCCGCGCGATCAGCCTGTCCTTGAGCGCCGTCATGCCTGCCGTCGAGCGCGGACAATCAGGACCAGCCCCAGCAGGATCATCGGCAGGGAAAGCACTTGCCCCATCGACAGGCCGAACTCGCCCAGCCGCAGGACATGGCCGAGCGGGTTGCCGGGGGCGACGAACTGCGCATCCGCCTGCCGGAAAAACTCGACGATAAAGCGCGAAACCCCATACCCGACGACGAAAGCGCCGGTGATCCGCCCCGGACTTTTCAGCCACCCGGCGGCCCCGGCCAGCGTGATCAGCAACGCACCGAGCACAAGCCCCTCCAGCCCGGCCTCATAGAGTTGCGAGGGGTGGCGGGCACATGGTCCGGCGATCCCCGGACAGGCCTGCGCCGCCGGTCCGGGAAAGACGACGCCCCAGGGCTGGTCGGTCGGGCGGCCCCACAGCTCGTTGTTGATGAAATTGGCAAGCCGGCCCAGAAACAGCCCCGGCGGGGTCGCCAGCGCCATGATGTCGGTGACGCCGAGCAGGCCAAGCCCGTGTTTGCGGCAGAACAGCACGCCCGCAACCACAACCCCGAGCATCCCGCCGTGAAAGGACATGCCGCCTTCCCAGATTTTCAGAATGTC
>JPPB01000220.1 GCA_001483205.1 alpha proteobacterium 3107 | reverse complement strand
CTCACCGGCGATTATCAGGACCGGGACGACCCGAAGCTGGTCGAATTTATCCAGCGCCACACCCTGCCCCGGC
Organism: alpha proteobacterium 3107; assembly: GCA_001483205.1. Classification (GTDB taxonomy): domain Bacteria; phylum Pseudomonadota; class Alphaproteobacteria; order Rhodobacterales; family Rhodobacteraceae; genus 3107. The sequence continues at coordinate 2,499 of JPPB01000220.1, read as the reverse complement.
GCGGCATCCTCGCCCGGCCCGAGGAAATCCTGATCACCGCAGGCGCGCAGAACGCCCTGTGGCTGGCGGCGCAAATCCTGCTCGACCATGGCCGCACCGCCGCCCATGAAACCCCTTGCTATCCGGGCCTGCGCGACATTCTCGGCCAGACCGGGTGTCGGCTCTGCCCGCTGCCGGTGGATGGCGACGGGCTTGACCCGGGGCTGATCCCGCCCGCGACCGATACACTCTTTGTCACCCCCAGCCATCAGTGCCCGACGACGGCAACCATGCCGCTTGAGCGCCGCAATGTGCTGCTGGAACGTGCGGGCGCAGACGACTTCATCATCGTCGAGGATGATTATGAGTTCGAGATGTCCTTTCTCACCCCGCCCCTGCCAGCGCTGAAATCGCTCGACCGGGACGGGCGGGTGATCTATGTCGGCTCTTTTTCCAAGTCGCTGTTTCCCGGTTTGCGGTTGGGGTATCTGGTGGGGTCAGCCCCGTTTATCCGCGAGGCGCGGGGGCTGCGGACAATGATCATGCGCCACCTGCCCGGTCATATTCAGCGCACCGCGGCCTTTTTCCTGTCGCTCGGTCATTATGACGCGCTGATCCGCAGGCTGCGCACGGCCTATCACCATCGCCAGCGGGTGATGGAGCAGGCACTGCGCGACCATGGCGTCGGGATTTCGGGGCGTGGCCTGTTCGGGGGGTCGTCGTTCTGGATGCGCGCGCCGGGGGGGGTAGAGGTCGATGATCTGGCCCGGCGGCTGAGGGCGCGGAGTGTGCTGATCGAACCCGGCGGGCCGTTTTTCGCCGGGGCGGATGCCGAGGGCGGGCAGCGGCATTTCCGGCTGGCCTATTCGTCGATCCCGGCAGAGCGCATCCCGGACGGTATTGCGATCCTGGCCGAGGAGATGCACCGGGGGTGAGGGAGAGGGCGGGGGTGCTGTGATGAAGAACGGCCCGAATTGACAAATCCTGCAATAAAACTAAAATGCTGCTTTGAAACGGGGCGGAAAGCTGTTCGGGCGGCCAAAAAGAAGACTTTACTCGAACAGATGTCGGCAAATCCGGATGGTGATTGGCAGATAAAGGATATAGGAACTTTATGCGGCCAGGTTGGGCTGGCTTTCAAGCATCCCTCTCATGGCAGTCATTACAAAGTTCGAGCGACTTGTTGACCGGTATGCTGATAATTCCTTATAAACGCCCGATAAAGGCGGTATATATAAAGGAACTCGTCAAATCCGCGAAAGCACATATGGAAGTCAGAAACGACAGGAAAAGAAAAGGGTAGGCACATGATCGACACTGGCCAATACAGCGTTTTCGTCGAGCCTCTCTCGGACGAAGACGGCGGGGGATTCGTCGCCCGCGTTCGTGATCTTCCCGGCTGCATGGGCGATGGTGAAACCAAAGCCGAAGCCATCGCTGATGCCGAAAAGGCGATGGTCGAGTGGACAACGGCTTGGGTCGAGATGGGCCGCGACATTCCCGAACCCGGCGCGTTCCTGAAAAAGGCACAGAAAAGACGCGACAGGGTGCTTGAGCTTCTGCGCTCTTTGCTGGCACGTCTGCGCGAGAATGAAGAAGCGTTTGAGTCATTGGAAGTGCGCGTAGACGCCATAGAGCAGGACGTTCAGTTCCTGATCGAAATGAATGAAGAGGCTCAAGCTCGCGAACGGTTTGAAATCCTGACGAATCCCATGCGCATGGGGCAGAGAGAGCTGTTCGCCTGAGCCGTTTTCCCTGTCGCTGAAACATCCCCCGGCCCCACCGAACCCGGCGGTTCGGGGTCGTGTCTCAAACACCCCACCACCGGGATTGCCTCAAATTTTGGCTATATTCAGGGCCGCAATCTGGCCCTAATCCCCGCCCGTGGCACACCGTATTGTGCACCCGCCACCCGAATCTGCCACCCAAGGAACCGTCCCATGAAAATGACCACCGAAGAGGCCTTCGTCAAAACCCTGCAAATGCACGGCATAGAACATGCGTTCGGGATTATCGGCTCTGCCTTTATGCCGATTTCCGACTACTTCCCCAAGGCCGGGATCACCTTTTGGGACTGCGCGCATGAAGGCTCCGGCGGCATGATGGCCGACGGCTTTACCCGCGCCTGCGGCAAGATGTCGATGATGATCGCCCAGAACGGCCCCGGCATCACCAACTTTGTGACCGCCGTCAAGACCGCCTACTGGAACCACTCGCCGCTGTTGCTGGTCACCCCGCAGGCGGCCAACCGGACCATCGGCCAGGGCGGTTTTCAGGAAGTCGAGCAGATGGATGCCTTTCGCGACATGGTGGCCTATCAGGAGGAAGTGCGCGACCCGACCCGTGTTGCCGAGGTTCTGAACCGGGTGATCCTGAACGCCCGGCGTGCCTCGGCCCCGGCCCAGATCAACGTGCCGCGCGACATCTGGACACAAGTCATCGATATTGACCTGCCCGCCGTGGTTGAGTTTGAGCGCCCCGCCGGGGGGTCAGAGGCCATCGCACGGGCCGCAGACCTGT
>JPPB01000219.1 GCA_001483205.1 alpha proteobacterium 3107 | reverse complement strand
AACCCGGTCAGGTCCGGAAGGAAGCAGCCGTAACGAGCGCGTCCGGGTCGTTGTCCGGCCTCTCACTTCAGGCACAGACGCCCGTGTTCGGGCGGCCCCGGCGTCAGGCGGCCACCGCCCGCGACAGCCACCCGCGAGGCCCCGCAGACGGAAGCAGAGGGAAAACCCATGCCGGACAACGCTTTCTTTCAGCCGGTTTCCGGCATGGACCTGCCACGCTTTGCCGGGGTGCCGACCTTCATGCGTCTGCCCCTTGTCGCGCCCGACCATCCGCGCTTTCCCGAGGTCGAAATCGGGCTGACCGGTGTTCCCTGGGACAGCGGCGTGACCAACCGGCCCGGTCCCCGCCACGCGCCGCGCCAGTTGCGGGACGCCTCGACCATGATTCGGGCGGAAAACGGTGCGACCGGCGTGGCCCCGTTCACACTGGCCAACTGCGCCGATATGGGGGATGTCGGCCCGAACCCGATCGATATTCAGGACAGCATGGAGCGGACCACGGCCTTTTACGCCCGGATGTGCGCGGCGGGGATTGTGCCGCTGACCGCAGGCGGGGATCACTTGTGTTCCCTGCCGGTGCTGCGGGCGGTCGCCGCTGACGGCCCCTTGGGGATGGTGCATTTCGACAGCCACACCGACCTGTTCCATTCCTATTTCAATGGCGCGATGTTTACCCACGGCACCCCCTTCCGGCGCGCGGTGGAAGAGGGCCTGCTTGATCCCCGGCGCGTGGTGCAGATCGGCATCCGCGGCACCGCCTACGGGCGCGAGGACATCGAGTTTGCTGCCGGGGCAGGCATTCGCATCATCCGCGTGGAAGAGCTTTTCAGACGCGGGGTTGCCGATGTGATGGCCGAAGCGCGCGAGATCGTCGGGACAGAACCGATATATGTGTCCTATGACATTGACTTCATCGACCCCGCCTTTGCGCCCGGAACCGGCACACCAGAGGTTGGCGGGCCGAACTCCTTTCAGGCGCTTGAGGTGGTGCGCGCGCTTGACGGTCTCAATATCGCCGGGGCGGATATGGTGGAGGTCTCGCCGCCATTCGATGCCAGCGGCGGCACGGCTTTTCTGGGCGTCTCGGTGATGTTCGAGCTGCTTTGCGTGATGGCGCGGAGCGTTTCCGGGCGAAAGGGGGCCGGGGCGTCACCGGGACATCCGGTGCCGTGAGCAGGACAACCGGATAGCGGCGCCTTGGCGGCCAGCCTGTCCGCCCCCCGGCAGGCGGCTGCCCGGCCCCCGGCCATCATGCAGAAGTCACCGCCCCCCGGCACAACCGCGCACTGGACGCCGGGGGCGTCACTGCCTAGGGTGAGCACAAGGATTCCCCCAACCACCGGAGCACCCCTCTCTTGTCCGACACCTCCGCCTATCAGGTTCTGGCCCGCAAATACCGCCCCGAAACCTTTGCCGACCTCATCGGCCAGGACGCCATGGTGCGGACGCTCAAAAACGCCTTCGCCGCGGGCCGCATCGCACAGGCGTTCATAATGACGGGGATTCGCGGCACCGGCAAAACCACCACCGCGCGGATCATCGCCAAGGGCATGAACTGCATCGGCACGGACGGGACGGGCGGCCCGACAACCGACCCCTGCGGACAATGCGAGCATTGCCAGGCCATCGCCGGGGGCCGCCATGTCGATGTGCTGGAAATGGACGCCGCCAGCCGCACCGGTGTCAGTGACATCCGGGAGATCATCGACGCGGTGCAATACCGGGCCGCCTCTGCCCGTTACAAGATTTACATCATCGACGAAGTTCACATGCTGTCTGCAAGCGCTTTCAATGCGCTGCTGAAGACGCTGGAGGAACCCCCCGCCCATGTGAAATTTATCTTTGCCACCACCGAGATACGCAAGGTGCCGGTCACCGTGCTCAGCCGTTGCCAGCGTTTTGACCTGCGCCGTATAGAGCCGGAGGCGATGATTGCCCATCTTGCCGGGATCGCCGGGGCTGAGGGGGCGAAGGTCGCGCCGGACGCGCTCGGCCTGATCACCCGTGCCGCCGAAGGCTCGGTGCGCGATGCGGTGTCGCTGCTGGATCAGGCGATTTCCCATGGCGCGGGCGAGACGACGCTTGATCAGGTGCGCGCAATGCTGGGGCTGGCGGACCGGGGGCGGGTCATGGACCTGTTCGGCCTGATTATGAAGGGCGATGCCGCCGGGGCGCTGGCCGAGCTTTCGGGGCAATATGCTGACGGGGCCGATCCGGTGGCGGTGCTGCGTGATCTGGCGGAACTGACCCATTGGGTTTCGGTTATCAGCATCACCCCCGGCGCGGCGACGGACCCGACGGTTTCGCCCGATGAGCGCGCGCGGGGGGAGACGCTGGCGGCAAGCCTGGAGATTTCGGTGTTAAGCCGTATGTGGCAGATGCTGCTTAAGGCGCTCGAAGAGGTCGCGGCGGCCCCGAACCCGATGATGGCGGGGGAAATGGCGGTGATCCGCCTGACCCATGTGGCCGATATGCCGCCGCCTGAAAAGCTGTTGCGGAAATTGCGGGACATGCCTGCCGGGCCCGGCGGGGGGGGGCCATTGCCTGCCGGCAATGGCGCGCCTGCGGCGGGGGGGGGG
>JPPB01000218.1 GCA_001483205.1 alpha proteobacterium 3107 | reverse complement strand
CCGCGGATAAGGGCAGCACTGCTGACATATTGGCCTGGGCAGGGCCGGGGCTTACCCGCGGATAAGGGCTGCACTGCTGACATATTGGCCTGGGCAGGGCCGGGGCTTATCCGCGGATAAGGGCAGTACTGCTGACATATTGGCTCAGCCGGGCGGACGACCTGGCAGGTGGCGCGCCGGTATGCAGAGGTCTCTGAAGAATTTTTTGCAAGGTGACGTTGGGTCAACATCATGTTCTTAATGGATTTTTTGCAAATATCGGCGATTCCGTCCGGGACATGTAGGTAACGACGAAGACGCGAGCGCACATCTGTGTTCGGGGTGCGGTGGTGAAAACCGGTAGGGTTGATCGACACCCTGTCGGGTTGAGGCAGGTAGAACGTCACACGCCCCGATCTTGTGCGCGATCTTCTGAGTGTAGCGAGTTGAATGTCGGAATGAGCCGCGCGTGTGCCGGGTAGTGAGTGACCGTCCGATACGGACGATTGGTTTTTGCGGTTCAGCGCCCTGTCGGTGATGGTTTCGGACCGGACCGGCAGGGCGTTTTTCCTGCTGGCGGGGCGGGCGGTAATCGCCCGATCCGGCGCATCAGCAAGACCTCTGCATATTCGCTCAGCCGGGCGGGGCATTTGGGGAGCGATGCACCTTTATGTCGAGGCCAGATCAGCCGTGAAACAGGGCAGTTTATCACATATTTAAGCCAATCTGCCCTCATATCGCGCATATTTGCGCGCACGTCCCCGGCAACCGATGATATTCTGCGCGCAGACACACCCATCGGAAGCCCTTGCGATGTCTGCATCGTCTCTGGCCGAACTGCGCGACCGGATCGACCGCACCACCTATGCGGACGAGCAGGAAACGCTGGCCCGTCTGTTGCCGGAAACCGGCCTTGAGGCCTCTGACGGCGAGCGCATCGCCCGCAGCGCCGCCGATCTGGTGCGGCGTATCCGCGAGACCGCCGGGCCGGGGCTTATGGAGGCGTTTCTGGCCGAATACGGGCTTTCGACCGATGAGGGCGTCGCGCTGATGTGTCTGGCCGAGGGGCTGCCGCGCATCCCCGACGCGGGCACCATTGACGCCCTGATCGAGGACAAGATCGCCCCGTCAGACTGGAGCAGACGCCTTGGGCATTCGTCATCGTCGCTGGTCAATGCCTCGACCTGGGCGCTGATGCTGACCGGCAAGGTGCTGGAGGATCGGGAGCCGGGCATCTCCGGCATTCTGCACGGGGCGATAAGGCGGTTGGGGGAACCGGTGATCCGCACCGCCGTGACCCGCGCGATCAAAGAGGTCGGCCGCCAGTTCGTGCTGGGAGAGACCATTCAGTCCGCCCTGCGGCGCGCGGCAACGGCAGAGGCCAAGGGCTATGTCCATTCCTATGACATGCTGGGAGAGGCGGCGCTGACCGAAGCGGACGCAAACCGCTATCACCTGGCCTATTCGCAGGCAATTTCGGCGATTTCCGAAGCCTGCACCTCGGATGACATCCACCGGAACCCCGGTATCTCGGTCAAGCTGTCGGCGCTGCATCCGCGCTTTGAAGCCACCCAATGCGCACGGGTCATTGCCGAGCTTCCGCCACGGGTGCGGTCGCTGGCGCTGCTGGCGAAATCGGCGGGCATGGGGTTTAACATTGACGCCGAAGAGGCGGGCCGCCTGTCCCTGTCGCTTGATGTGATTGCCACGGTGCTGGCCGATGACGCGCTGGCGGGGTGGGATGGTTTTGGCGTGGCGGTGCAGGCTTACGGGCCGCGCGCAGGCCCGGTCATTGACTGGCTCTATGGGTTTGCCGAGAGGTTTGACCGGCGCATCACGGTGCGGCTGGTCAAGGGCGCTTACTGGGACACAGAGATCAAGCGCGCACAGGAAAAGGGCATGGCGGGGTTTCCGGTCTTCACCCGCAAGGCGGCCACCGATGTCAGCTATCTGGCCAATGCGCGGAAACTTCTGGGCATGACTGACCGGCTCTATCCGCAATTTGCCACCCATAACGCCCATACGGTGGCGGCTGTTCTGGACATCGCCGGGGGCAGGGGGGGCAATGGCGATGGCGGCGGCGGGGCTTTCGAGTTTCAGCGCCTGCACGGGATGGGGGATCGTCTGCACGACATCGTGCTGGAAGAGAACGCCACCCGCTGTCGCATCTATGCGCCGGTGGGCAGGCATCGCGATCTGCTGGCCTATCTGGTGCGGCGTCTGCTGGAAAACGGCGCAAGCAGTTCCTTTGTCCACCGCATCGTCGATGAGAGCGTCGCGCCGGAAGCGGTAACGGGCAATCCGCTGGCAGAGGCAGAACGCCACCCAGGTGCGTCGCGGAACCCGGCGTTGCGGACGGGGGCAGAGCTGTTCGGGCCGGATCGCCGGAACGCCCGTGGCTGGGATCTGGCCGATGCGCCGCAGGTTGCGGCATTTCGCCGGGCGCGCGAAGATTTCGCCGCGCACCGGTTCGGGGCCGCACCGCTGATTGCCACTGACGCCCCGGACGGGGAGGCTCTGCCGGTGACAAACCCGGCCAATCCGGGCGACCATGTGGGCACGGTCCGGCAGGCAAGCGCGGCACAGATTGCGGCGGCCCTGTCCTCGGCCCGGCCC
>JPPB01000217.1 GCA_001483205.1 alpha proteobacterium 3107 | reverse complement strand
CCGGCGGAACGCCGGGCAGCGCCCGCCCCGCCCCATGGCGGGCGCTTCGCTTCCGCCGGGCCGGGCGCTTCGCTTCCGCCGGGCCGGGCGCTGCCCTTCGGACGGTTCGCACATCTGTTCCGGGACGGGGGCGGACCTTATCCGCGGATAAGGGCAAGACTTCTGACCTATTGGCGCATCACCGGCCAAACCGCCCCGCCCGGTCGCAAGATCGGGCCGCGCCGTTTGGGGGCTCCGCCCGTTCGGTCCTGAAACGGCCCGCCGGACCGTTTTCGCACCGGGCCACCCCTCAATGGGGTGGGGCGGCGCGCGCCCCCCTCAGCCGGGCCGGATTCGCCCCGCTCAGGCGTTGCTCTCACGCGGGTCGCGCAGCTCTTCCAGGATCGGGCTTTCTTCGCCTTCTTCGCCGTCCCCGTCCTCCGCCGCCGCGCCGATGTCATCGAACAACTCGGCGATCTCAAACTCTGCCGCGGCGTCTTCCTCGGCGGCAAGGTCACGGATGGACCGGCCCACGGCCTGCAATTCGGCCTCTTCCGGCGAACGGGCAACATTCAGCTCAATCTCGGCCTCGACCTCGGGGTGCAACTGAACGATCACCTTGTGCAGCCCCAGAGCCTTGATCGGCGCGGCCAGCGCAATCTGACGCCGCCCGACGGTGACACCGGCCCCGGTCACCGCCTCGGCCGCATCACGGGTTGAAACCGACCCGTAAAGCGACCCCGAATCGGACGCGGCGCGAATCACGACGAACTGTCGCCCGCTCACCCGTTCGGCCATTTCCTCGGCTTCCCGGCGGGTCTCCAGATTATCGGCCTCCAGTTGCGCCCGGCGCGCCTCGAAAACCGCGATATTGGCCTTAGAAGCGGTCAGGGCCTTGTGCTGCGGCAACAGGAAGTTGCGGGCATAGCCGGGTTTCACATCAACCACATCGCCCATCTGACCCAGCTTTGCGACACGTTCAAGCAGGATGACTTGCATCGGGCCTCTCCTTATCTGACCGCATAGGGCAACAGCGCCAGAAAACGGGCGCGTTTGATGGCGCGGGCCAGCTCTCGCTGTTTGCCGGCAGAGACGGCGGTGATTCGGCTGGGCACGATCTTGCCGCGCTCCGAGATATAGCGTTGCAACAGCTTGGTGTCCTTGTAGTCGATCCGGGGCGCGTTCCCGCCGGAAAACGGACAGACCTTGCGGCGGCGAAAAAATGTCTTCATGGCCATGGTTTATAATCCCTTTCCCGAGCCGGTTCAGCGGCGTTCGCCGCGTTCCTCGCGTTTCTTCATCTGCACGGACAGGCCGTCCTCATGGGCGTTGACCTTGATGGTCAGAACCCGCATCACATCGTCATGCAGGCGCATCAGGCGCTCCATTTCCTGGACCGCGGGCGCGGGCGCGTCGGTTTTCAGAAAGGCATAGTGGCCCTTGCGGTTCTTGTTGATCTTATAGGCCATGGTCTTGAGGCCCCAATATTCCTGACCGATGACCTTGCCGCCATTGTCGGCAAGAACGGCCCCGAAATGCTCGACCAGACCTTCGGCCTGCGCGTTGGAAAGATCCTGACGCGCGATGAAGACATGCTCATAGAGAGGCATGTGTGCTCCTAATCCTGTTCAGGCGCGTTTCAAAGGGCGGGGTTTGCCTTCCGCCCCCACCCACGAGAGACCGCGCGGTTCAGCGAATCCGCGGAAGGAAGCGGCCTTATAGGGCGGTCCTGAAATTGATGCAAGTGCGCCCAATTCTGGCCAAGTTTTAACCGCATCTTACCACCGACAGGGATAGGGGCGGAATAATGACATGACACTCTACGCCAAATTTCCGGAACTCAGGCGTGATCGGGGCGATATGGCGGTGGTCGGGGTGCGGGTGGATGAAACCTATTGGGGATATGTCCTGCGCGCGGAATACAGGTATCCGTTTTTCGAGATCATTGCGTGGGTGCGGGCCGTTTTTCCATGGGTCGTGCTGATTCTGGCCGCCGGTCTCTGGGCCTGGCTGGCGGTGTTTTCGCCCGGCGGGACGGCGGAGTTCAGAACGGCGGCCCTTGCCGTGATCGCCGGGGCCGGTGTGATGCTTCTGTGGCGGCTGCGAAAACCGAAACAGGTGCGCCCTGAGTTGCATTTCGACCAGTCCCGTCAGGAGCTGCGCCGCATGGTGCGTGATTTCAGGGGGCAGAGGTGCCTGATCGACCGCTACGCTTTCATTGATATTGCTGAGGTGTATATAGAGAGCGCCCCGGATGAAGGTGGCATGGGGCGACTTTTGCTGCGGCTCGAAAAGGGTGAAGAGACCATCGTCGCGGCCATTGCACCAGAGCATCAGTTGCACGCCCTGCGCCGCCGCATCGCCCGCGATCTGCGCAGAAGCCGCAGGATCAAACCCGCCTGGTTTGCACAGCAGAAACAGTATCAGGCACCGGAGCCGGATAATCAGGACAGTCAGGGTGGTCAGAGCACCCGGCGGCGTGCCTCTGCCGCGCGGATGTAATCCAAAACCTCTGCATGATGGCCTGAGCCGGGCAGGACGCGACCTTTCAGGATGCGCGCGCACCTGTCCCGGCAAGGTGCCTGCCACCGACGATCCCCGCACCTTATCCGCGGATAAGG
>JPPB01000216.1 GCA_001483205.1 alpha proteobacterium 3107 | reverse complement strand
GAACGCGCCGCCCCGTGGGGGGGCGGGTCGGCGCGGCCCGGCGTTCCGCCGGGCGGGATCAGGGCCGGGGCTTGAAATCAAAATCCGGGCGTCAGGCTATATTCTGATGGCCCTTTGCATATGGCCCGGGCCGGGCGGATGGTTTGGCCGTCAATGCGCAATCATGCAGAGGTCTCTCTGATGGACATTCTGAATGCCCTTGTCGCCCTGGCCAATTTCGTGCTGATCCCGGCCACCGCCTATGGCGCGCAACTGGCGCTGGGCGCGCTGGGGGTGACGCTGATCTACGGCATCCTGCGCTTTTCCAACTTTGCCCATGGCGACACCATGGCGTTTGCAACCATGGTCACGATTCTTGTGACCTGGCTGTTGCAGGACCGGGGGGTCAGTTTCGGGCCGTTGCCGACGGCGCTGCTCGCCCTGCCGTTCGGCATTCTGGCAACGGCGCTGTTGTTGCTGGCGACCGACAGGGCGGTCTATCGCTTTTATCGCCGCCGGAAGGCCGCGCCGGTGATCCTGCTGATTGTCTCGCTCGGCGTCATGTTCGTGATGAACGGGGTGGTGCGGTTCATCATCGGGCCGAACGATCAGCGTTTCGCCGACGGCGCGCGGTTCATCATCAGGGCGCGGGATTTCAGGGACGCCACCGGGCTGAGCGAAGGGCTGAGCCTGAAGACCACCCAATGCCTGACCGTCGGTGTGGCGGTGATCGTCGTCGCCGCGCTGTTCTGGTTTCTGAACAAGACTCGCACCGGCAAGTCGATGCGGGCCTTTTCCGACAACGAGGATCTGGCGCTTTTGTCCGGCATTGACCCGGAGCGCGTGGTGCGGGTGACATGGATCATCGTTGCCGCCCTGACAACGATTGCCGGGGTGCTCTATGGTCTGGACAAGAGCTTCAAACCCCTGATCTATTTTCACCTTTTGCTGCCGGTGTTTGCCGCCGCCATTGTCGGGGGGCTGGGCAACCCGGTCGGGGCCATCGCGGGCGGCTTTGTCATCGCGTTTTCCGAGGTCACCATCACCTATGCGTGGAAGAAGGTGCTGACTTACCTTGCCCCCGAAGGCTTCGGGCCTTCGGGCCTCGCACAGCTTTTGTCCACCGATTACAAGTTTGCGGTCAGTTTCGCGATTCTGGTCATCGTGCTGCTGTTCCGGCCAACCGGCCTTTTCCGGGGAAAGGTGCTATGACTATCCGCAATATTGCCCTTTTTGCCGCCGTCGGCGGGCTGATCATCGCCACAGGTGTGTTGCAGGGCTGGAACACGGCGCTGCAAATCCTGAACATGGGGCTGGTCTCGGCGATCATGGCCCTGGGCGTGAACCTGCAATGGGGGCTGGCCGGGCTGCTGAATGTCGGGGTGATGGGGTTTGTGGCGCTCGGCGGGCTGGCGGTGGTTCTGCTGGCCATGCCCCCGGTGGCAGAGGCCTGGGCCGCGGGCGGTCCGCGCCTGATCTTTGCGCTGGCGGTCGGGGTGGCGGCCATCGCGGGGGGGATTGCGCTTTACCGGCGGTTGCCCGCTGGCAGGGCGCGGGCCATCGGCATGGTGGCCTTTTTTCTGGCCGCTTTCCTGCTGTTCCGGGGGCTGCTTGACCCGGCGACACTGGCGGTCGAGGCGGTTGACCCGGCGGCGACCGGTTATCTGGGCGGGCTGGGCCTGCCGGTGCTGCTCGCCTGGCCCGTGGGCGGGGCCTTGGCGGCGGGCGCGGCATGGGTGATCGGCAAGGTCGCCCTTGGGCTGCGCTCGGACTATCTGGCCATCGCCACGCTGGGCATTGCCGAGATCGTGATTGCGGTACTGAAGAACGAGGACTGGCTGGCGCGTGGCGTGAAGAATGTGAACGGCATCCCCCGCCCGGTGCCTTACGAGGTTGATCTGCAAGGCAGTGCGGCCTTTATCGAGACCGCCGCCGGTCTTGGCGCTGATCCGGTGACCGCCTCGGCCATCGTCGTCAAGCTGTGCTACACCGCCCTGATCCTGATTGTGCTGGCGGTGCTGATCTGGCTGGCGGAAAAGGCGGCGCATTCCCCCTGGGGCCGGATGATGCGCGCCATCCGCGACAATGAGACCGCCGCCCGCGCCATGGGCAAAGACGTGACCGCGCGGCATTTGCAGGTTTTTGTTCTGGGGTCTGCGGTTTGCGGGATCGCCGGGGCGATGATGACAACGCTTGACGGGCAGTTGACCCCGACCTCTTATCAGCCGCTGCGCTTTACCTTCCTGATCTGGGTCATGGTGATTGTCGGCGGGTCGGGCAATAACTGGGGCGCGATACTGGGCGGCTTTCTGATCTGGTTTCTGTGGGTGCAGGTCGAGCCGATCGGGGCGGCGCTGATGGGGGTGATTACTGCGCCGATGGCGGACGGGTATTGGCTGAAAGAGCATCTGATACGCTCGGTGGCCTATATGCGGCTGATCACCATGGGGGGGCTTTTGTTGCTGGTGATGCGGTTTAATCCTCGGGGGTTGATTCCGGGGAAGTAGCGCCGAGGTATAAAAGACCTCTGCATAATGGCGTATCGGTCGCCAACCTGTCCCGCCCGGTCGCCAGACCGGGCAGCGCCCGCCATAGGGCTCCGCCCGTTCGGCCCTGAAACGGT
>JPPB01000215.1 GCA_001483205.1 alpha proteobacterium 3107 | reverse complement strand
TTTCAACGACGACCTGCTCGCCCTCGGCCCCCCTGCCCTCGCCGCCCGTGTCCAAAACCAGTTGAAACGACGCGGAGAGAGGATAATCTAAGGTGGTTGCTTGCCGACACGGGGGCTGGCAATCCATCAAGAGCGTCAACAAGCCTGCGCGAGGACAAGGGGGTGGATTTTACCTGAGAATTTTCAGGAATGATCGGGCCCGTGATCCACCTGTCTCTTCGAGGCTCTGTATGCGGCTAACATGTCCTGAAGCACATCATTGAGCCGGCGACCTTCCTGGTCTCGCAAGGAATTAAGTTGGTCGCGAAGCTGTGGCGAGATGTAGATTCGCCAGTATGTCATGCCTTCATTCAGGGGTGGCCTGCCCCGCCTGGTTGACGAAATATTGTCTGCTGGCTCGGTTGACCGTGTAAAGCCGTGCGCCTCCCCTGCTCTGGCGATCGCTTGAGGATTAACCCGCGCATGTGTTGTCCGGGGCTTTTTTTTCAATCCGGTTCCGATTTTAGGTTCTTCGTCTCCGAGATTCAGGAATTTCGCTGCCATCATTCTGCCTCCAGAATATCCGAGAGTTCCTGGCCGAGCTGGACCGTGTTGATGACCGCGCTCGCGACTGATCGGCTTTGATCAAGCTCGAATAGCGTCTTGCCCTCTGCCATGACACGCTCAAATGGAGCCCGCCGCATGAGTTCTGTTCTCAGTCTGGCAATCCCGGCAGTGTCCAGTTCGTCAATCAACTCACGATAAGATTTGGTCATTATTGCCGCGTCTGTCTGGGTGAGAAGAATACGTGCGGGTATAGTCCGTCGTGCTGCCTTTCCCGCGTCCCGGATCATTTTCAACGCGGCTCCTGCGGCATCCCCATCCAACGCACTCGGACGCATCGGCACCAGACATAGGTCTGATGCAGATGCGGCATAGGAGGCCATCAGGCCCGCAACCCCCTCCAAATCAACGAAAACCAGGTCGTATCCTGACCCTGCATCTTCGAGCGTATCAAGAATGCTCGAATCGGAAGGGTCTGGAATAACTGCGAAGGGAGGAACGCCAAGCCCTTCTTCACTGCGCTTTCCAAGCCAGACCCTGGCGATGCTTTGCCTTGGGTCGGCATCGACAATAGCGATGGACAGATCCGGGTTTTTTGCAAAAACAGAGGCCAAAGTGAGCGCGGATGTGGATTTCCCGCAACCTCCTTTTGGAGACAAGATGCTTATGATCATGTGGGTTCTACCTTTTTTAGGACACATTATATTCCGCGTCACATTATATATCACGCCATATTATATATGCAATATATAAAATTGCGTAGCATATTATATTTCACGGCATAATAAATATAACGTCATATTACGCTCTGATCGAGATAATAATGAGCAAATACTGAACCCGGTATCTCGCGGTTGACTTGGTTCTCGAAAGTAAAAGGTTTCTTTTTTTCAGGGTGTTATCACCTGAAAGAAAGGATTGGACGATGACGACCGAAGCGAAAACCCCGGCGGGGGCAGGCTCCGAACAGGCCAAGGCGGAGGAGCGAAAGATCATGTGGGCCGAAATCCAGGCCCGGATAGAAGCGCAGCGTGCCGCGGCGCACCGGGAGATGTGCGATGAGCGGGCAGCGCTGCTTGAGGAATTGCGAGCCGCAGGTGTGATCCGGATCGAGGCGCAGTATGACGGCTACGGCGACAGCGGTAATGTCAGCGATATTATCGAGACGCCAAGAGAGGTTGACGTGCGCTGCCTGATGGTGCGGCTCACTGATTTCTTCTGGCAGGTGGCCTGCGACCTGCATCCCGGCTTTGAGAACAACGACGGCGGGGAAGGGACGATCACATGGGACATGGCCAGTGACCGTATCAACGTTGATCACGCGGACTTCTACACCGCGCGTGAGGAATACCGGCATGAGGACGTGTGAAATGGCGCATCCTGATCATCACGCGGAAAGCTCGGCGCGGAAATTCGGCGGCTATCCCTCTGATTATCATAAGATTCACGATTGGTTCGACGCCTCGAAAGAGCACCTGGCGCTGCCGATGCACCGGGCACTCCGCCACCATTCTCAGGGCATATTCGAGGCCGAGAGGGTTTTCGGGCGTGCGCTTCTGAACAGCGCCGGGCGTCGTGTTCCGGTGCGGTTTATCGGTGAGCAGCATGTGCGGGAGGACTGCCGTCGGATACCGTCACTTGCCGACTGGCTGCGGCATATCCCGCCGGAGCCGTGGATGGTGAATGGGGTGATCTTGGCCGACGCGGAGGCGGCGATGACTGATTTGCAGGCGGACTGGCGGGCGGCTGTGGCGAGCGGGGCGACAATCCTCGGCTTGCAGGAGTGGTCGGCGATGCGGGCGCGCATCCGGGGGGCGCGTTCTGCCGCCTGATGAGGAGCGGGGCAGGGGGCATTGTTCCCTGTCCCGGCTTTGCCCTGTGTCCCGAACCGTCTCTCCCGACAAAGGAAGAGGCGGCTTTTTGTCATGTCGATTCTGATTTGCGGATCGGCAGAGGGAAGGAGCGAAGACGATGAAACTTCTGACAAAAGAGCAACGGGCGCGGCTTCTGGCCAACGGGCGGAAGATGGCGGAGAGGGACATATCGGGCGAGGTGTGGCCGGTTGTGAAGC
>JPPB01000214.1 GCA_001483205.1 alpha proteobacterium 3107 | reverse complement strand
GGACCGTTTCCGAGACGGGCCTCACCCCACGGCGGGCGCTTCGCTTCCGCCGGGCCGGGCGCTGCCCTTGGGATTGTTCGCGCCTTCGCCCCCGGAAAGACCTCTGCATGTATAACCTGACGCCCGGATTTTGAGTTCAGGCGGTGTTCCGCCCGGCAAATAAGGCCGCACCTTATCCGCGGATAAGGTCAATGTCTCTGACATATTGGCCCCGCCGGGCGGGACGGGTTGGCAGCCGATGCACCAGCATACAAAGACCTTGCTCAGACATCCCTGGCCACCCGCGCCAGCACAAGAACCGTCACCCCGGCGGCTCCGGCGGCGAGACAAGCCTCTGACGCGGCGGCAAGCGTCGCCCCCGATGTCATCACATCATCGACCAGCAGGAACCGCTTGCCCGCAATCTCCCGCCGCCTGCGCGGATTGGCCCGGATCGCCCCCGCAAGCTCGGCAAAGCGCTGTTCACGCCCGGCGTTTTCCAGCGCTGCCGTCGGGCGGGAACGATGCAGAAGGTCCGGGCAACAGCACAGCCCCGCACCCCGCGCCACCCCCTGCGCCAGCAGCGCCGCCTGGTTATAGCGCCGTCGCAAAAGCCGCGCCCAATGCAGCGGCACCGGGGCAACGATCATATCCTTGCGAATCACATCCGCCCCGGCGCGCAGCATCCACCCGGCGGCAGGGCGGGCAAGCTCTGTCCGGTCGCCATGCTTCAGCGCCAGCACGATCTTTCGCGCCGTGCCGGTATAGACCATCGCCGCCCGTCCTGCTTGCCACGGGCGGGCGATCTTCAGGCAATCGTCGCAGACCTCGGCCCCCGGACCGGCAGGGCCGGGCAATGGCGCGCCGCATGTGTCACAGCGCGCCCCGGCAATGAACGGCGCATCCCGCCAGCACCCGCCGCAAAGGGCAAAATCCGCCTCAACCAGCGCCCCGCACCCCAGACACCGGGGCGGGAAAATCAATCGAAGCGCGCTTTGCATCTCTGTCCCTGCCGGTTAGATAGGGCCGACGGCCACGAAGGGATTGCCCATGACCTCTGCCCCCGACCTGACGGACCGCGCCGCCCTCTTGCGCAACCGTCTGCGCGCATCGGGTGATCCGGCCCTGTTCCTGCACGAAGACGTGGCGGACAACATTCAGCAAAGACTGAGCGAGGTTAACAAAGCGTTTACGTCACCCGCTGTCGTGACCGGTTTTCCCAGGGTCTGGACGGCGCGGATGCCACAGGCCCGCATCGCCCCCGATGACGACCTGCTGGCGCTGAAACCGCAGGCCCATGATCTGATCATTCATATGCTGGCGCTGCACTGGGCCGGTGATCCGGTGGGGCAGCTTGTGCAGTGCCGTCGCGCCCTCAGACCGGACGGTCTGTTTATCGGCGCGCTGTTCGGCGGGGCCACATTGCACGAGCTGCGCACCTGTCTGACCGGGGCAGAGGCCGAACTGTCGGGCGGGATGTCGGCGCGGGTGGCCCCGATGGCGGATGTCCGGGCGCTCGGCGGGCTGTTGCAGCGCGCCGGGTTTGCCATGCCGGTTGCGGATGCGGGGACGCGCACCGTGCTTTATGGCGATTTCTTCGGCCTGTTGCACGATTTGCGGGCAATGGGAGAGGGCAACGCCCTGCAAGCGCGCCGCCGTCGCGCCACCGGGCGGGCACTGTTTGCCCGTGCCGGTGCCAGGTATGAAGCGGCCTTTGCCCGGCCGGATGGCCGTTTGCCCGCGACCTTTGAGGTCATCACGCTGACGGGCTGGGCCCCTGCCGCCGGTCAGCCGAGGCCCCTGCGCCCCGGCTCTGCTGTCGCCCGGCTTGCTGATGCCGTGGGCGGGCGGGAATTTTCGCCGGGCGGTTCCTGAACCCGTCTTTACGCAATACCGAACCAGCGCAGGACATACTGACATGACTTCCCCTGTTCCCGCCGATCATCCGGCGATACTCCCCGCCAAAACCGGCATATTGCTTGCCAATCTCGGAACGCCGGACGGCTATGACTACCGGTCGATGCGGCGCTATCTGAACGAGTTTCTGTCTGACAGGCGGGTTATCGACTATCCGGCGTGGAAGTGGCAGCCGATCCTGCAAACCATCATCCTGACACGGCGGCCTTTCACCTCGGGCGCGGCCTATCGCAGCATCTGGAACCATGAGCAGGGCGAAAGCCCGCTGATGACGATCACCCGTGATCAGACGGAGCGGCTGCGCGTCATGTTGCAGGCGCAATATGGTGATGCGGTGATGGTCGATTTCTGTATGCGCTACGGCACCCCCTCAACCCGGTCGAAAGTCGGGGCGATGATTGACGCCGGGTGCCGGAAAATCCTGTTTTTCCCGCTCTATCCGCAATATGCGGGCGCAACCACCGCCACCGCGAATGATGCCTTTTTCCGGGCGCTGTCCCGCTGTGCGTGGCAACCCGCCGTGCGCACCGTTGCCGCCTATTTCGACAATGACGGCTATATCGACGCGCTGGCGCAATCGGTCGGGCGCGCTTATGGCGGGATGGCGGCGCGGCCTGATCATCTGATCGCGTCCTATCACGGAATGCCCGAGCGTTATCTGCGTCAGGGCGACCCCTATCATTGCCAGTGTCAAAAGACCTCTCGGCTGCTGAAGGAACGGCTTGGCTGGCCGGAGGGTGAGATCGTGACCACGTTCCAGTCCCGTTTCGGCCCGGAAGAGTGGCTGAAACCCTATACTGTGGAAGAGGTTGCGCGGCTGGCCCGGGGCGGCAAGCGGAATATCGCGGTTGTCGCGCCCGCCTTTTCCGCCGATTGCATCGAGACGCTGGAAGAGATCAACGGCGAGATTCGCGAGAGCTTTCTGGAGGCGGGCGGGGAGACCTTCACCTATATTCCCTGCCTCAACGGGGATGACGCGCATATTCGGGCGCTGGCGGGGATTGTTTCGGACAATCTCGCCGGGTGGGGGTGAGCGTATTGGCTGGTGAAGACCTCTGCATATAATAGCGCATCGGCGGCCAACCTGTCCCGCCCGGCGGAACGCCGGGCAGCGCCTGCCTGCCCCCCGGCAGGCGCTTTTAACGCCTCAACATGTTGGAACGTATGGAATTTGTAGCAAGACCATCGCCAGTGTGAAGTATTGAGAAAAGCGCCCGCCCAGGCAGGCGACTGTCCGGCTCGGTCAATATGCGAGAGGTCTCATCTGACATGAAGCGCGGGGCGCACGCCCGCCCAGACCGAAGCGCTCAGTCCCGTTCCCCGAGCCGGGCAACATAGCGCGCCAGCGTATCGACCTCCAGGTTGACCCGCGCCCCCACCCGCGCATCCCCCCAGGTCGTCACCCGCTTGGTGTGCGGAATGAAGTTTATGCCAAAGCGCCGCCCCTCGACCTCGTTCACCGTCAGTGATGCACCGTTCAGCGCCACCGACCCCTTGGGCGCGATGAACCGGGCAAGCGCGTCGGGGGCCTCAAACGTCACCCGTGTGCTGTCGCCTTCGTCGCGCATCCCGACAATCATCGCCACCCCGTCCACATGGCCGGAAACGATATGGCCGCCCAACTCATCCCCGACCCTCAGCGCGCGCTCCAGATTGATCCGCCGCCCGACGGCCCAATCGGCAAGGTTGGTCTTTGACACCGTTTCGGCAGAGATGTCGGCCCCGAACCAGCCCGGCCCGGCCTCGGCCACGGTCAGGCACACCCCGTCGCAGGCGACCGACGCGCCGCGTTCGATGATCGCCGCCTCGTCACCGGTGGCGACCCGCGCCCGCATATCGCCGCGCCGCTCAAGGGCGGTGATTGTGCCGGTGCCGGTGATGATGCCTGTAAACATGGGAGTGCTCCGCCCTGATGCGCGCTGTCGTGGTAGCCCGGCCTTGGGGCCGCTGCAAGCCCCCTGCCGGGCAAACCTCTGTATATTGGCGCACTGGTGGCCAACCCGTCCGGCACGGGTGGTTGCGCGCCCGGCGCCCCGCCGGATATGGTGCCGTGAACACCCCCGCCACAGAGCACCCCCGCCCATGTTTCAGACCTTTGAAAGCCCTGTCCGCCCCGAAGACGGCCCGCCCCGGCTGGCGCGCCTCAGACACCGGATGGCCGGGCAGGGGCTTTCGGCCTTTCTGGTTCCGCGCACCGACGCCCACCAGGGGGAATTTGTCGCCGCCCGCGATGAACGGCTAAGCTGGCTGACCGGCTTTACCGGGTCCGCCGGGTTCTGCGCCGTGCTGGCGGATGCGGCGGGGGTCTTCATCGACGGGCGCTATCGGCTTCAGGTGAAACAGCAGGTGGATACCGCCCATTTCACCCCGGTCCCGTGGCCCGAGACCGCCCTTGACGATTGGCTGAAACAGCGCCTGACTGCCGGGGCCACGGTGGGCTATGACCCGTGGCTGCACAGCCATCATCAGATCAGCGCGCTGCAAAAGGCGCTGGCCGGGGCCGGAATCACCCTGATCGCCACCGACAACCCGGTTGACCTGATCCGGGACGACCTGCCCGCCGCGCCGACGGGACAGGTTGCCGTTCACCCGCCCGAGCACGCCGGGGAAAGCCACGACAGCAAGCGATCCCGCCTGTCGGCAGCGCTCAGGGACGACGGGCTGGCGGCGGCGGTCCTGACCCTTCCCGACAGTATCGCGTGGCTGCTGAACATCCGTGGCAGCGATGTCCCCCGCACCCCGGTCGTCCACGCCTTTGCAATCCTGCACGGGGATGGGAGGGTTGATCTGTTCGTGGCCGGGGCCAAGCTCGGTGAAGAGGTGCGCGCGCATCTGGGGCAGAGTGTAACGCTCCGCCCGCCGGAGGCATTCGGGCGTGCGCTCCACGACCTGTCGGGGCGCATCCTGCTCGACAAGGACAGCGTGCCGATGCAGGTGGTGCTGTGCCTGGGCGCGGGCGCGGAACCGGTTTTCAGCCGCGACCCCTGCATCCTGCCCAAGGCGCGCAAAAACCCGGCAGAGATTGCCGGGGCGGGCAAAGCCCATCTGCGCGACGGTGCGGCGATGGCCGGGTTTCTGGCCTGGCTGGAGGCCGAGGCCCCCGGCGGCGGTCTGACCGAGATTGATGTGGTCCGCAGGCTTGAGGGCTTTCGCCGGGCGACGGGGGCGTTGCGCGACATCAGTTTCGACACGATCTGCGGTGCGGGGGCCAATGGCGCAATCGTCCATTACCGGGTGACGCGGCAGAGCAACCGGCGGATCAGGCCCGGCGACCTGTTGCTTGTGGACAGCGGCGGGCAGTATCCCGACGGCACCACCGACATCACCCGCACCATTGCCGTCGGCGCGGTGGGGGAGGAGGAAAGAACCTGCTTTACCCGCGTCCTGCAAGGCATGATTGCGATGTCGCGGGTGCGCTGGCCGAAAGGTCTGGCCGGGCGTGATCTGGATGCGCTGGCCCGGATGCCGCTGTGGTTGGCGGGGCAGGATTATGATCATGGCACCGGCCACGGGGTCGGCGCGTATCTGAATGTCCATGAAGGCCCGGCCCGCCTGTCGCGGCTCTCTGCCGTCCCGCTGGAGCCGGGGATGATCCTGTCGAATGAGCCGGGATATTATCGCGAGGGCGCGTTTGGCATCCGTATCGAGAATCTGGTGGTTGTCGAACCTGCGCCAGACCTGCCCGGCGGGGACGGGCGCGAGATGCTGCATTTTCGCACCCTGACATATGCGCCGATTGACCGGCGGCTGATACGGGTTGAGATGCTGACCCCGGCAGAGCGGGGTTGGCTTGATGACTATCACGGCAGAACTCTGGCGCTGCTTGAGGGCCGGGTCAGTGCCGGTTGCCGGGGCTGGCTGAGGGCGGCCTGCGCGCCATTGTGATCGGGGGCGCTCAAAAAACGGGAGCGGCTTGACGCCTTGCCGCGTATTCCGTAAGCCTTGGCTGTAAGGTCGACAGGGCACGGAATGGCACGTAAGTATTGTGAGAAGGTCGCTGATCACATTTGCGATGTGGTGCGTGATAGGGGCATTGAGGATGTCCTGCACTTCACGCGGCTCAAAAACCTTCCGGGTATTTTGAAACACGGCCTTCTAAGTCGTTCAGACCTTAAGCGTCTTCCAGATGACTACGTTGTCTTCCCCAGCGATCCCGACCGCTTGGATGATCAGGACGATGCGATCTCAATGTCAATATCCTGTTACTACCCAAAGATGTTTGATGGGAAACGTTATCGATTCTGTGGCGAACCGTGGGTGATCCTTATCTTCGCCCCAAGCCTCTTATGGGAACTTCACTGCCTCTTTTATCGGAATGGCGCAGCAAGAAGCGCTACCAAATACTGGCGTGGAAAAAGGTATGGTGGCTGGGCGCTCGAACGACTATTTGAAGACCCGGCGGGTCAACAAGCCGGGTTCCGGGATGAACATGGTCTCCAAAGGAGTTGGCCCACCAATTCCGACGCTGAAGTGCAGGTGATGAATCCTATTGATCCGAGTTATCTAATTGGTGCTTGGGTCGAGACGGATGAGGACCGCGATCAGGTGCGGGAAGTCTTGGCCACCTTTGGACGCGATGATTGCGCCGTCGTGGTGCGCCCGTTTGAACCTAGAATCTGCGGAAAGCAGGATTGTTGGGGCTGATTTGCCCCTTTCCCGGAGTATCCCGCGCGTATCCCCCAAAGCCTGCCATCAATACGGGCTTGCCTTGGCCGCAGCAATCGCGCATCACCATGGCAAGGCAGAAGGGAAGCGCAATGAGCGACAAGACCACAACGCCCGCAGACACCGCCGGGGCAGAGGCGCCCCCCCGCGCCCATACAGTGCGCTGCAACCCCGACGGCAGCCTCAGCCGCGATGCCGATGACCTGCCGAAAGCGGTGGCCAAAACGCCGGTTCAGCACAAAAGCCCCGCGCGGTGGGCCTATGAGCGGATCATCCTCTATATCCGCAATTTTGAACAGCAGCTTGATAATGAGCACGAGGTGGCGATTGGCTTTGCCGGGGGCGATGCCGGGGTGATCCGCATTGAGGGCCTCGGATTCTTTGACCCGGACATCGTGACCTATCACGGCACCGACCAGAACGGCGTCAAGACCCAACTCATCCAGCATGTGAGCCAGTTGAACGTGATGCTGCGCGCCTTGCCCCGCCAGCAGGGGCGCAAAGAACCCGCCCGCATCGGGTTCCGTCTGGCCGAAGACCTGGAAAGTGACTGATCAAGGGTGACAGCGGGGGCGGTTTCGGCTAATCAGCCGGAACATCCCGGTAAAGGAGCGATCTGTGATGGCAGAACATGAACATGAACATGGCTCGATGGACATCTCGGTTCAGGAAAAGACCTATGCCGGATTCATCCGGGCCACGGTGATCGTCGTGGCGGTGACGGTTTTTGTCCTGCTGTTTCTGGCTGTCTTCAACAGTTGATATGGCCGGAATATAGGCAAAAGACCCCTGCATATTGACTGGGCCGGGCCTCACCCCTGCAATGACCGCACCCCGATCTCGCCCTCATTGCGCGCCCGCATGGCCATCGCCGCGGCGTGACTGGCGGCGGCGGTGGTGAAATACGGAATACCGTCAACCAACGCCACCGCCCGAATATCGCGGCTGTCCTCAACCGCCTGAGCCCCCTCGGTCGTGTTCATCACCAGCGAAATATCGCCGTTTTTCAACAGGTCAACCACATTCGGGCGGCCCTCATAGACCTTGTTGATCCGGTCGCAGTCAATGCCGTTTTGCCGCAGCCACGCGGCGGTGCCCCCGGTGGCGACAATCGTCAGGCCAAGCCCGGTCAGGATTTCCGCCGCCTCAATCATCTGCGGCGTCTTGTCCGCATCCCGGATCGAAACAAACGCCCGGCCCGCGCAC
The DNA here is from genome assembly GCA_001483205.1 of alpha proteobacterium 3107. Lineage (GTDB taxonomy): Bacteria > Pseudomonadota > Alphaproteobacteria > Rhodobacterales > Rhodobacteraceae > 3107. The sequence continues at coordinate 6,317 of JPPB01000214.1, read as the reverse complement.
GGCAGGGTCATCCCCGCCCCCATCTGCGCCTTCAGAAACGCGCGCGGAAAGCTGCTGTCCCAGCCCATCACCTCGCCGGTAGACCGCATTTCCGGCCCCAGGATCGTGTCCACACCGGGAAAGCGCACAAAGGGCAGAACCGCCTCTTTTACGCTGAACCACGGCATCCGGTCCGGATCGGCCAGCCGCATCGGGTCTCCCATCGGCTCCGGCGCACCCTTGGCTGCGTCCTGCGGGTAGGGCGGGCGCAGCGGAAAGGCCGAAAGCGGTTCCCCCGCCATCACCCGCGCGGCAATAGAGGCAATGGCGCTGTCGGTGGATTTTGCCACGAACGGCACAGTGCGGGAGGCCCGCGGGTTGACCTCAATCAGATAGATGTCATCGCCCTTGACGGCAAACTGCACGTTCATCAGCCCGACAACGCCCAACTCCAGCGCCAGCGCCGCCGTCTGGTGCTTGATTTCGGCGACAATCCTGGGCGGCAGCGTATGCGGCGGCAGCGAACAGGCCGAATCGCCCGAATGCACGCCTGCCTCTTCGATATGCTGCATGATCCCGGCCACATGCACATCGCGCCCGTCACAGAGCGCATCGACATCAACCTCGGTGGCGCTGTCCAGATAGCTGTCAAGCAACACCGGGCTGTCGCCCGAGACCACCACTGCCTCTTTGATGTAACGCTCAAGATGGCTCGTGTCGCGGACGATTTCCATCGCCCGGCCCCCCAGCACATAAGAGGGGCGGATCACCAGCGGAAAGCCGATGTCACCGGCAATCTTGAGCGCCTCATCCTCGGTCGCGGCAATGCCGTTGCGGGGCTGGCGCAGGCCCAGCCTGCCCACCAGCGCCTGAAAACGCTCGCGATCCTCGGCAAGGTCAATCGCATCGGGGGTGGTGCCCAGAATCGGGATGCCCTCGGCATGAAGCGCATTGGCGAGCTTCAGCGGCGTCTGGCCGCCAAACTGCACGATCACCCCGTGCAGTGTCCCGGCCTCTTGCTCGACACGCAGGATTTCCAGCACATGCTCTTCGGTCAGAGGCTCGAAATACAGCCGGTCAGAGGTGTCATAGTCGGTCGAGACGGTTTCAGGGTTGCAGTTGATCATTATCGTCTCATAGCCCGCGTCAGTCAGCGCATAGCAGGCGTGGCAACAGCAGTAATCGAACTCAATCCCCTGGCCGATCCGGTTCGGGCCGCCGCCGAGAATGACGACCTTGCGGCGCTCGGTCGGGCGGGCCTCGCATTCCGTCTCGCCCATCATCGGGGCCTCATAGGTGGAATACATGTATGGCGTCTGTGCCTCGAACTCGGCGGCGCAGGTGTCGATGCGCTTAAAGACGGCCCTGACGCCCATGGCCCGGCGCGCCCGGCGCAGGTCCGCCTCTGTCCGCCCGGTCAGCCGTGCCAGCCGCGCATCGGTAAAGCCCAGCATTTTGAGCGCCCGCACACCGTCGGCATCAGCAGGCAGGCCATGGGCGCGCACCGTTTCCTCGGCCTCGATAATCTCTCGGATGCGGGCCAGAAACCACGGGTCGAACCGGGTTGCCGCGCCGATGTCGGCATCCGACAGCCCCTCGCGCATCGCCTGGGCGATGATGCGCAGCCGGTCCGGGGTCTGGCGGCTGAGGGCGCGGATGACGGCGGCCTTGTCCGGCGCGCCCTCAATGGCCACCTCATCAAACCCGGTCAGGCCGGTTTCCATCGACGCCAGCGCCTTTTGCAGGGATTCGTGGATGGTGCGGCCAATCGCCATCGCTTCGCCCACGGATTTCATCGCCGTTGTCAGCAACGGCTCTGAGCCGGGAAATTTCTCGAACGCAAAGCGCGGTATCTTGGTGACGATATAATCGATGGCCGGTTCAAAGCTGGCGGGCGTCACCCTGGTGATGTCGTTGTCCAGCTCGTCCAGCGTATAGCCCACGGCCAGTTTCGCGGCGATCCTGGCAATCGGAAAGCCCGTGGCCTTGGACGCCAGCGCCGAAGAGCGCGAAACGCGGGGGTTCATTTCGATCACCACCATGCGTCCGGTGTCGGGGTGCATCGCCCATTGCACGTTAGAGCCGCCGGTCTCTACGCCGATCTCTCGCAGCACGGCAATCGAGGCCGACCGCATCCGCTGATATTCCTTGTCGGTCAGCGTCAGCGCCGGGGCAATGGTGATCGAATCGCCCGTATGCACCCCCATCGGATCGACGTTTTCGATTGAACAGACGATGATGGCGTTGTCGGCCCTGTCGCGCACGACTTCCATCTCGTATTCCTTCCAGCCCAGCAGGCTTTCGTCGATCAGAATCTGGTTGACCGGTGAGGCGTCCATCCCGGTGCGGCAGAAATGTTCATAGTCCTTGAGGTTATAGGCGACGCCGCCGCCAGCCCCGCCAAGGGTAAAGGCCGGGCGGATGATCGCGGGCAGGCCGATTTCGTCAAGCGCCGCGGCCGCCAGCCGGACACCCGCCGCCAGATCGGCGGTTCCGTCCCTGCCCGCGGGGGCAGTGACGATGGCGGCGCGGGGGCTTTCAAGGCCGATTCGTTCCATCGCTTCGCGAAACAGCCGCCGGTCCTCGGCCTTTTCGATGGCGTGGCGGTTCGCGCCGATCAGCTCAACGCCGAATTTCTCCAGCACCCCCATGTCGTCAAGGGCCAGAGAGACATTGAGGCCGGTCTGCCCGCCCATGGTGGGCAACAGCGCGTCCGGGCGTTCCCTGGCGATGATTTTGGCGACGACCTCGGGGGTGACGGGTTCGATATAGGTTGCGTCCGCCAGCCCCGGATCGGTCATTATCGTCGCCGGGTTGGAATTGACCAGAATCACCCGATAGCCTTCTTCCCGCAGGGCCTTGCACGCCTGGGCACCGGAATAGTCGAACTCACAGGCCTGACCGATGACGATGGGACCGGCACCGATGATCATTATCGACCGGATGTCGGTTCTCCTCGGCATGGTTGAGACCTCTGTATGCGCAAATTGGCGTGGGTTATAGCCGGGTGCGGCACAGGTGCAAGGGCGATCATGGTATGGCCTTGGCATACTGGCGCGGGCCGGGCCGCCGCCTGCCTGCCCCCGGCGGCAATCCTGCTTGCAGATTCGATCCGCCAATGGTGTTATGCCCGCGTTTGCAACATGTGAGAATCCCCGAATGCGCTCACATCCCCCGCTGTGGCACCCCGACCTTACGGGCCGCACCCCGCCGCTGCTTCATGTGTTTCAGGCCGAGGCCGGGCGCGTGGCCCGGACCCGGTTCAACACCTATGCCGACCTGCATTCGTGGTCGGTCCGCGATCCGGCGGCGTTCTGGTCGCTGGCGTGGTCTTTCTGCGGGGTGCAGGGTGATCCCGGCCCCGTCACTCATATCCCCGACCCTGACCCGCTCAAGGCGCAATTCTTCCCCCGGGCGCGGCTGAATGTCACTGATACATTCCTGAAAAACGCCGATGAGCGGCCCGCGATCATCTTTGTCGGCGAGGACGGGCGGCGGATGCTGTGGACCCGCGCCGAACTCAAACGCGAGGTCGAGATGCTCGCCGCCGCCATGCGCGCCGAGGGCATCGGCAGGGGCGACCGGGTGGTCGGATACGCGCCGAACATGCCTCAGACCGTGGCCGCCACGCTCGCCACTGCGTCCCTTGGCGCTGTTTGGTCGTCCTCTGCACCGGACAGCGGCCCGGATGTGGTCGTGGACCGCTTCGGCCAGATCGCGCCAAAGCTGATGTTTGCCGCCGACGGGTATTTCTATGGCGGCAAGCGGTTTGAAACCCGTGACGCCATAGCCGAGGTCGCCGCCCGCATCCCGTCGGTTCGCAAGGTGGTGATGTGGCCCTATGCGGGCGAGGGTCAGGGGCTGCCCGGGGGCATGGTCGCCTATGACCGCTTCAGGCAGGCCGACGCGCCGGACCTGACATGCGCGCCGATGGGGTTTCGCGACCCGCTCTATGTCATGTTTTCCTCCGGCACCACCGGCAAGCCGAAATGTATCGAGCATTCCGGCGGCGGCACGTTGTTGCGCACCATGGTCGAGCATCAGTTGCACGCCGATCTGAAACCGGGCGACAGAATGCTCTATCATACCACCTGTAGCTGGATGATGTGGAACTGGCAGGTGGCGGCGCTGGCCTCAGAGGCGGCAATCGTGCTGTTTGACGGCAACCCGATGCACCCGGATGCCGGGCGTCTGTTCGCGATTGCCGGGGCAGAGCAGGTCACCCATCTGGGCGTTTCCGCCAAATTCATCGATGCTTCGCTGAAACGGCGCATCCGTCCGGCTGAAACCCGCGACCTGAGTGCCCTGCGGGTGGTGCTGTCCACAGGTTCGCCGCTGTCGCCCGGCGGGTTCGACCATGTATATGCCGATTGGAAACGGGATGTGCAGCTTGCCTCGATCTGCGGCGGAACCGATATTCTGGGCATCTTCATCGGTGGCTGCCCGACATTGCCGGTGCATCGCGGCGAAATCCAGTGCGCGGCCCTTGGCCTTGATGTGGCGACATTCGATGAACGGGGCCGGGCGATAACCGGTGTCGCCGGGGAACTGGTCTGCCGCAATGCGCACCCGTCGATGCCGACGCGGTTTCTGAATGACCCCGACGGTGCGCGGTATCGGGCGGCCTATTTCGGCATGTATCCGAATGTGTGGCGGCAGGGGGATTTTGCCATCCAAACAGAGCATGGCGGGTTTGTGATCCTTGGCCGTTCTGACGCGACGCTCAACCCCGGCGGGGTGCGGATCGGCACCGCGGAAATCTATCGCCAGCTTGACAGGCTGGAGGACGTGACCGACGCTGTTGTGGTCGGGCAGGACATCGACAATGACGTGCGGGTGGTGCTGTTCGTGATGCTGGCAGGCGGGGCCGTGCTGGATGAGGCGCTGATTGACCGGATCAGGGCCGGGATTCGCAAAAACGCCTCGCCCCGGCATGTGCCGGCGAAAATCATCGCGGTTGCTGACATCCCGCGCACCAAATCCGGCAAGACCGCCGAGCTTGCGGTGCGCGACGCGGTGAATAATCAGCCGGTGCGCAATATCTCGGGCCTTGCCAACCCCGAGGCACTGGAGTTGTTCAAGAACCACCCTGACCTGAAGACCTGACCGGAGACCCCCATGCCACTTACCATGAACCGCGATGTTTTCATCACCTGCGCCGTTACCGGCTCGGGCAGCACCCAGGACAGATCGCCCCATGTGCCGCGCAGCCCGGCAGAGATCGCGGTGGCGGCGATTGAGGCGGCCCGCGCCGGGGCGGCGATTGTCCATTGTCATGTGCGCGACCCGGAGACCGGCGCGCCGTCCCGCAAACCCGAATACTATCGCGAAGTCACGGACCGTATCCGCGATGCTGATGTGGATGTGGTGCTGAACCTGACGGCGGGCATGGGCGGCGATATGGTCTTCGGGCCGACAGAACGCCCCCTGCCGCTCAATCAGACCGGCACCGACATGGCGGGGGCGCAGGAACGTGTGGCGCATATCGCCGAATGCCTGCCGGAAATCTGCACGCTCGATTGCGGCACGATGAACTTTGCCGAGGCCGATTATGTGATGACCAACACGCCGGGGATGCTGCGGGCCATGGGGCGGATGATGACCGATCTGGGGGTGAAGCCGGAAATCGAGGCTTTTGACACCGGTCATCTGTGGTTTGCCCGGCAACTGGTGTCTGAGGGCGTGCTGGAGGCACCCGCGCTGGTGCAGCTTTGCATGGGGGTGCCGTGGGGGGCACCGGATGACCTCAACACCTTTATGGCGATGGTGGGCAATGTGCCCGACGGGTGGAATTTCTCGGCCTTTTCGCTGGGGCGGCATCAGATGGCTTATGCGGCGGCGGCGGTGCTGGCAGGGGGCAATGTGCGCGTCGGGCTGGAGGATAACTTGTGGCTGGGCAAGGGGGTTCTGGCCACGAACCGGCAACTGGTGGAGCAGGCGGTTATGCTGATAGAGGCCATGGGCGCGCGGGTGATCGGCCCCGAGGACGTGCGCCGGAAGCTGGGGCTGGTGAAGCGCGCCCCCGTGGGGTGAGGTGCCGGACCTGTTGCGCGCTTTTGGGTGGCCAAACCGTCCCGCCCGGTCGTAAGACCGGGCCGCGCCGTCTCACCCCTCAATGGGGTGGGCGGCGCGCCCCCCTGCGGGCCGGACGCTGCCTGTCGGGCTGTTCGCGCATCCGTCCACCAAAGCGCCCTTGCATCGCGCGCGCACCGGGTTAATACCTCTGCATAATAGCATATAGGTCGCCAACCCGTCCCGCCCGGCGGAACGCCGGGCAGCGCCTGCCTGCCCCCCGGCAGGCGCTATAAACGCCTCAACAAGCCGAAGCGTAAGGATTT
>JPPB01000213.1 GCA_001483205.1 alpha proteobacterium 3107 | reverse complement strand
CGAAGACCAGGCCAAGGCCCGTGACCGGGTGGCCGCGCTCCTGCACGCCGCCGGGGTCGATATGGACACGCCGCGCCTCAGCCCCGCACCCCCCGGCACATCGCAGGTGATGGCGGTGACCGGCAAGGCGGGCTCGGGCAAGACCCTGCTGTTGGCGGAACTGGCCGGGGCGCTCGAAGCGGCGGGCGGCGATATGGTCTCGGGCGACCATGATGGGGGCAAGGGCCGGGACGACCGGCGCACCCTCGCGGTGCTTGCGCCCACCAACAAGGCGGCGAGTGTGCTCCGAACCCGGGGCGTTCCGGCAACGACAATCCACCGCATCCTCTATACCCCCGTCTATGACCCGGAATATGAACGGGTTGCTGATTGGCTGGCCGGGGCAGGGCGGCGGCCAAGCATCGAGGGGCTGACGGATCAGGCGCTTGACCGGGCGCACGCTTTCTATCAGGCCAACAAGTCCATCCCCGGCGCAATGGCGGCGGCGGGCCTGCGCGGGTCAGATTTCATCACCGGCTGGAAGCGGCGCAAAGACCCTCTGGATATAGGCTTTGTCGATGAAAGCTCGATGCTCGACGAAAAGCAGCTTGAGGATTTGCAGGAGATTTTTCCGACCCTGGTCCTGTTCGGAGACCCGGCGCAGCTTGCCCCGGTAGGGCAGTCGGGCCGGATGGTTTTCGACGAAGTGCCGCCCAGGCGTCAGGCTGTCCTGTCCCGTGTGCATCGCCAGAGGCAGGACAACCCGATCCTGGACCTTGCCCATGCACTGGCGGACCCGGCGCTTGATTTTTCCGGTTTTGAGCGGCTGGTCGAGGCCGCCGCGCGCCGGGACGACCGGGTGGTGATGGGGCGGCGGGCGGAAACCGATCTGATGGCGCGCTCGCCGGTGCTGGCATGGCGGAATGTGACCCGGATCAAGCTCATTCAGGCGTTCCGCAAGGCCCATAACGCGCCTGCGACGGAACTGTTGCCGGGGGAGCCGCTGATCTGCGACGGGATCGAATTGCCGGGCAGGCATCGCCTGAGACGGTTCGAGCTGGAGGCGCGCGGGCTGATCCGGGGGGCGCAGGTGGTCTATCTGGGGCCGGGGCGCAAGCCGGGGTTCTCGCGCCTGCATGTGATCGGGGCTGAGGATCCGCGCATCAGCGCCGCCTCAATTATCAAGATCGAAGCGCCCGGTCAGGAGGAACCGGTGATCCCCTTTGCCGCGCGGATGGGGGCGGCGTTTCTGCACGGGGCGGCGGTGACGATCCACAAGGCGCAGGGCAGCCAGTGGGAGACGGTGCAGGTTTTTGCCCCCGATCTGTGGGGCGCGGCGCGCAGCGGGCGGACCGAGGCAGGGCAACCGCTGTGGAAACGGCTGACCTATGTGGCGATCACCCGCGCGCGGGAGCGGCTGATCTGGGTGACGCGCAACCGGCTGGCCCTGCCGACAAAGCCGCTGGCGACGGATGACCTGCGGCCCCCCGCGCCCCGGCTGGTGCCGACACGGGACGGGTGAGGGAAGACCTCTGCATAATGGCCAAGCCGGGCAGTCGCCTGCCTGGGCGGGCGCTTTTCGCGGCAGTCCAAATTGGCGATGGCTTTCCCATAAAGCTCATACACTGCAAAGGGTTGAGACGTTCAAAAGCGCCTGCCGGGGGGGCAGGCAGGCGCTGCTTGGGCAGCAAGCGTCGGGCGGATGGTTTGGCAACTGACGCACCATTATGCAGAGGTCTTGAGGGGGCGCAACCGTCGCCCCCCGGTCCGGGGTTGATGCTTGCCGCATAGCGCTGTATCGACCCCTGCACTTCGGAATTGATATAACGGAAAACGGCACATGACCCGCAGTCTTCGATTGGACCCTGATGCTGTCCTTGCCCAGGGCCTGGAGCGTCTGATCTACGCGCATCCCGAACATTCCGACGCTTTGGTGAAGATATTCAAACCTAGGTCGCCCATCCCCAAATGGTATAAAATACCTCGCCCGAGCAAACGCCGCTTCGGGGTTCTCAGGAATGCGTTCAGAGAATATGAGGAATATATCGCCGCCCTGTCCCGGCTCGGCCGTCTGCCCGCCTGTCTGCCTGCGCTTTGGGGATTCGCAGAGACCAATCTCGGCATCGGTATGGTGGTTGAAAAGATTACCGACGCACAGGGAAATCTGGCCCCCAGCCTGCATCAGTATATCGAAAAGAATGGGCTGTCCGACACGCTGATCGCCGAGGCCCACGCGCTCATTGATGAACTGGCAGCGCTGCGCATTATTATATCGTCTGACCTGCTACCGCAGAACATCGTGGTGGGTGTGGATGTCTCAGGAAAGCGCAAACTTGTCGTGGTTGACGGGGTTGTAGCAGAAGCCACCCTTATTCGGGTCAAGACCTGGGTAAAACCCGCCTTCATCTACGGGATCGAGAAAAGGCGCCGCAGGCTGATTGCCGAGATTCAGAGAATAGCGGATGAAGCCGGGGCCGGTCCCGCATCCTGACCGGCCACCGCTGCGCCCTGCCTCTCTGACCTGCCAACCTGCATAGAGACTTCTGCATAATGGCATATCGACGGCCAAATAACCCGCCCGGCGCTTGCGCCGGGCAGCGCCTTTGGGCTCCGCCCGTTCGGCCCTGAAACGGTCCACCGGA
>JPPB01000212.1 GCA_001483205.1 alpha proteobacterium 3107 | reverse complement strand
TCCGAGGTCGCCAGCGCAAACGGGGCCTGGCCCAGCTCGAACGGATCAACCCCCAGAAACAGATGGTGCATCACCGGGTTGCAGACGAAAACCGCATCGACGATCAGCTCCCGCTCGATCCCCGCCTGCCCGGCGATCTGTCCGAACAGCGCGTTCATGCCGTCGCGCACCGCCGTTGTCATCTCTGCCGCGCCGCCCGCATTCATCATCGAATAGCTGACGCGGCTCATCAGATCTTCTCCGAAACGGATCTGCGGGTTCATCACGCCCGAAGAGGCGACGACCTCACCACTGCCAAGGTCGCACAGATGCGCGGCGATGGTGGTTGATCCAAGGTCCACCGCCAGACCGTAAATCCGGCCTTCGTAATATCCCGGCCAGATGTGCATGATCTTGGGCTGGTGCAGATCATCGCCGTGATGGATGGCGACGGTTGCTTTCCAGTCGCCCTTGCGCAGGACCGGTTGCAGGCTGTGCAGGATGTGCAGGTCGGCCTTGACGTTGCTCAGGTTCCACTGGTCCTCCAGCGCCCGGACCACACGCTCCAGATCGCCGGACGGTTCGTGCATGTCGGGCGGTTCGACCTCGACATAATACAGCCGGGTGGACGGGTTCATCACGATGTCGCGGGCCTCAACCCGCTTGCGCACCACTTGCTTGTGAACCTGGCTTTCCTCAGGCACGTCGATCACCACATCGCCGCACACCGTGGCCTGACAGCCCAGACGGCGGCCCGGTTTCAGGCCGCGCTTGTCGTCATAGCGTTGCTCGACCGCGTTCCATTCCGACAGCGCGTCCGGGGCGACCGTAACGCCGTGCTTGGGAAATTCGCCGTAAGCGGGGGTGATCTGGCATTTGGAGCAGATGCCGCGCCCGCCGCAGACCGAATCGAGATCAACCCCGAGGCGTCGGGCCGCGGTCAGAACCGGGGTGCCTGTGGGAAAGCGCCCGCGCTTGCCCGAGGGGGTGAAAATTACCAGAGGTTCCTGATCGGCCATGTCCGTCGCCTGCGTCTTCTGCCATTTGCCCGGCCTTTCTATGAAAGAATGCGCGTTTGGCAATGGCTGCAAACGGCGCTGCCCGGTCTGTCTCCGTCAATCGGGGGGGTGCGGGGTGCTTCGCGGGGGGTGTGGCCCGTCGTGAAAACCGCCCGGCATGGCCTGATGACCGGATTTTGAGTCCAAAGACCTCTGTATAAGGCTGTATAGTCCCCCAAATGTCCCGCCCGGCGCTTGCTGCCCAAGCAGTGCCTGCCTGCCCCCCGGCAGGCGCTCTATACGTCTCAACACTTTGGAACGTATGGGCTTTATGGCAAAATCATCGCCAGTGTGAACTGTCGCGAAAAGCGCCCGCCCAGGCAGGCGGCTGCCCGGCTGAGCTATTATGCAGAGGTCTTTGAGTGTAAGCGCTTTCACCGAAAATGTAAGCCCTTACATTCCGGGAAAGAGGCAAAACCCGCGTCCGATCCGCTCGGGGGGCACCGCGTCACCTCTAAATGGCGTGGCGTGGCGCGCCCCCACTGCCGGGCCGTCAGGCGGCGGGGTTACGGGGCGGCGCGCTCCAGAAACCGCCAGGCGGGGGCCTCAGAGACCGTCACATAAGGATCATCCGGCCTGTCCCGCGCCGCCAGTGCGGAATTGACCACACTGACCGCCAGCCGCAGTCGCAACAGCGGCAGGATAAGCTCCGTTTCCCCGGCGCTCAGCGGGGTCTCCCCGCAATAGCCCGCGACAAGCGCCGCCAGCGCGCGTTCCGGCGCGGGATGGTCCAAAACCGCATACGCCCCGGCAATGGCAAGCTCGCAGACCCTCGGCGCGCGGCACATATCGCCGAAATCGACGATGCCGGAAATGCGGGGGCGTCCGCCGGGGCCGCGCGCGACCAGAATGTTGTGATCATTGAGGTCATTGTGCAGGGCCTGCCGGGGGAGCGCCTCCAGCACGGGCCGGATGGCGGAAAACTCGGTCAGAATCTCCGAAAGGATGCGGCGACGGCGGCGTCCGGCGATGACCTCCAGCCGGTCAGCGATCCGGTCCGCCCGCATCAGGTTCCATTTCAGCGGCCTGTCAAGGGCGGGATGGTCAAAGCCGCCCAGAGCCGTGTCGAGCGCGCCCGCCATACGCCCGATAGCACGGGCCAGCGGAACGGTCTTTGGCGTGAACGCCGCACAGGTGCAGCCGGGCAGCCCCTCGACCATCCAGCACAGGCGCGGGGCACCCCCGGCATCGGCAACACTGATCAGGGCCGCCCCCGAGCGCGCCCTGACAACACCGGGCACGGGCAGATGTGCGGCAACGGCCCGCAGATGCTCAAGTGCTGCAATCTGCATCTCTGCCAGCCCCGGCGCGCAACCGGGGTGCATAACCTTGAGCAGAAACCGCGACCGGTCAGGGGTTTCCGCCAACAGGTTCAGGTCACGCTCGCCGCATAATCGCGTCAGCCGTGCCTCCAGCCCCCAATGCTGTTTCAGAGCCGACTGCCAATGGTCTTTCATGTCATTCTCCGGTGACTTCTGCATGATGTTCGCATCCGGCGGAGATATGGGTGATAGGTTTCACAACAGCGGTGAGGGCAGCGCCCGGCCCGGCGGAAGCGAAGCGCCCGCCATGGGGCGGGGCGGGCGCT
>JPPB01000211.1 GCA_001483205.1 alpha proteobacterium 3107 | reverse complement strand
CGGGGCTTGGACTCAACATCCGGGCGTCCGGCTATTCACCCTGCCCCGTCATCACGATTGCAACTGCTCTGCCCCTCGCCCGGACAGATGCGCGAACAGCCCGAAAGGCCGCGTCCGGCCCGCACGGGGGGGCGCGAACGCGCCGCCCCGTGGGGGGGCGGGTCGGCGCGGCCCGATCTGGCGACCGGGCGGGATCAGGAACGGGGCTTGGACTCAACATCCGGGCGTCCGGCTATTCACCCTGCCCCGTCATCACGATTGCAACCGCCCCGCCCCTCGCCTAGAACCGGCCCGATGGCGACGACAGCGGCGCGCGCCTTTCAGTTTCGGAAACACGGGGCGGCAGATACGGACATGGCAGACACGGCACATCAGGCGGATCAAATTCTTCACGGCAAGGGCTTCATCGCGGCCCTTGATCAGAGCGGCGGCTCTTCCCCCAAAGCGCTGAAACTCTATGGCATCGGCGAAAGCGCCTGGCAGTCGGAAGACGAGATGTTTGACCACATCCACGCCATGCGGTCGCGCATCGTCCGCTCCCCCGCCTTCACCGGCGCGCGGCTGATCGGCGCGATCCTGTTTGAAAACACGCTCGGGCGCGACATTGACGGCCTGCCCTCGGCGCAATACCTGTGGCAGAAACGCCGCATCGTGCCGTTCCTGAAGGTGGACAAGGGGCTGGAGGCCGAGGCCGACGGCGTGTGCCTGATGAAACCGATGGATGATCTGGACAGCCTGCTGGAGCGCGCGGTGGCGGCGGGGGTTTTCGGCACCAAGATGCGGTCGGTGATCAACCGGGCCTCTGCCCCCGGCATCAGGGCCATCGTTGCCCAGCAATTCGACGCCGCCCGGCGCATTCTGGCGCGCGGGCTGGTGCCGATTATCGAGCCGGAAGTCACAATTTCCATTCCCGATAAGGCGGCGGCAGAGGATATGCTGCTGGCCGAGCTTGTCCGGGGCCTTGATGCGCTGCCGACGGACGGGCGGGTGATGCTCAAGCTGACCCTGCCTGAGCGGGTGAACCTCTACAAACCTCTGGTCGATGACCCGCGGGTCATGCGTGTTGTCGCGTTGTCGGGGGGCTATAGCCGGGAGAAGGCCAATGCGCTTCTGGCCCGGAATGCCGGGGTGGTCGCGAGCTTTTCGCGCGCGCTGACCGAGGGGCTGTCCGTCGGGCAGAGCGAGGCGGCGTTTGACCGCACCCTTGAGGCGACAATAGACAGCATCTATACGGCGTCGGTTGCCGGTGGGGGGTGAGGCGCGATGACGGCACGGCTTGGGCAGTTCCGCCGGGCGGGGCAGGGACAGAACCTGGACCCAAAATCCGGGCGTGAGGGTATATCCAAAAGTCTTTCCCCCTCACGGGCCACCCGTTTTCATTTGAATTTCACCCGATATGTGATCATATAGGGGAACAGCACGGCTTGGCGAAAGGACAGGAACCCGCCCCGATGGAAGATCGCATGTTTCACAGAAGCAGCGAATGGCTGGGGACCGCCGGGTTGCGCCCCACACGGCAGCGGCTTGCGCTGGCCGCGCTTCTGGTGGGGGACGGCAAGGACCGGCATGTGACCGCCGAAAGCCTGTTCGCGGCGGCAAAGGACGCCGGGGAACAGGTTTCGCTGGCGACGGTTTATAACACATTGCGCGCCTTTTGCGACGCGGGGCTGATGCGCGAGGTCACGGTGGACGGTGCGCGCGGCTATTTCGACACCAATATCTCGGACCATCCGCATTTCTTTTGGGAAGACACGGCGGAACTGACTGACGCCCCGGCGGACCGGCTGGTGATCTCGGACCTGCCCGAAGCGCCGGAAGGGGCCGAGGTCTCGAAGGTCGATGTCGTGATCCGCCTGCGCCGGAAACACGGCTGACCCCCCTTGAACCTGCCGTCGGTTCGGCGTATCTGATCCCCTGATTTGTCAATGTCTACAGGTGCGTTCATGGCGAAAACAAACCCGGTGCGGTTCATTCAGGAGGTCCGGGCAGAGGTCTCCAAGGTCGTGTGGCCGACGCGGCGCGAAGTGCTGCTGACCACGGTGATGGTCTTTATCCTTGCCAGCCTGACGGCGGTGTTCTTCTTCTTTGTCGATCTGATCATCCGAAGCGGGTTGCAGGGGGTGTTCGGGTTTTTCGGCTGAGGGGGCCGGGCGGTGGCGGCGGGGCGCGTCTGGTTTGACCTTTTTCTGCCGCCCGGTTAACCTGCGGGCACAGGCAAAGCTGCTGCGGAAAGGGAAGGCTGATGAAAAAGCGCACAGAACCAAAGGAACAGCAAGCGTCGAAAAAGACGTATGTGGAAGTTTCAGCGCCTGCTGTCGCTGATCCCGGAATTGAATCCTTGGGTGATCTGACGCACCTGCGCGCAGGCAACTTCTTCGATTACATGCTGGATATGTATGCGCCGCCTGATCAGGTTCAGTTGCGGACCACCGACAGCGGTTGGCGTGGTCGGGAGCGTGATGCGCAAAATATCCGGGGTTATTTCCAACGAGCCATATCCGGGATTGCCGCAGGGTGAGCGGGAAGAACACAGAAAAAGACCTCTGCATGATTGCCAAGCCGGGCAGCCGCCTGCCTGGGCGGGCGCTTTTCTTGACAGTCCAAATTGGCGATGGTCTTTCCATA
>JPPB01000210.1 GCA_001483205.1 alpha proteobacterium 3107 | reverse complement strand
CCTGCCAACCCCTGATCACCGGCTTGAAGCCTATACCCTGACCGGCACCCCCCTGATGCCGCGCGCGCCGGGCATTCCGCTGACCCGGACGGCATTTGCGGCGGCCCATGTTGTTTCTGACCCGCTGCGCGAACGCAACCCGTGGGACAGCCGCCCGGCAATCGACTGGGACGCGACACTGGCGTTCCGGCAGGGGCTTTGGGATCAGGGGCTGCATCTGGCCGAGGCAATGGATACCGCCCAGCGCGGCATGGGCCTTGACTGGCCGACCGCGAAAGAACTCATCAGGCGCACGATGGCCGCAGCCGGGGCGCATCCGCTCCGCCCCCGTGTCGCCTGTGGCGCGGGAACCGATCATGCCGCCCCGGACGCCCTGTGCAATGCCGCCGCCATCCGCGCCGCTTATGAGCACCAGATGGAGGCCATCGAAGCGGCAGGCGGGCAGGTTATCCTGATGGCCTCGCGCGCCTTTCCGGCCATCGGTGCCGGGGCTGACATCTATCACGCGGTCTATCGCCACCTGATCGACAGCGCCCGCACCCCGGTGATCCTTCACTGGCTGGGGGAGATGTTCGACCCGGCACTGGCCGGATACTGGGGCAGCACGGATATAAGGGCGGCCACCCGGCTGGTGCTTGACCTCATTGCCGAAAATCCGGCCAGGGTTGACGGCATCAAACTGTCGCTGCTGGATCAGGCACATGAACAGGCGTTGCGCGCCCGCCTGCCCGATGGGGTGCGGCTCTATACCGGTGACGACTTCAACTATGCGGACCTGATCGCCGGGGACGGCAGGCGACACTCGCACGCGCTTCTGGGGATTTTTGCCGCGATTGCGCCCGCCGCCGCGCAGGCTCTGGAGGCCCTCGCCGGGAATGATACGGGGACTTACCACGCGCTGCTGGCCCCGACCGTGCCGCTCTCGCGGGAAATTTTCCGCCCGCCGACGCGGTTCTACAAGGCCGGCATCGCCTTTCTGTCGTGGCTCAACGGCCATCAGTCCCACTTCATTATGCCCGGCGGCTTTCAGGCCAGCCGTGATATAACCCATTATGCTCAGGCCTTTCGCCTGGCGGATCAGGCGCGCCTTCTGACCGCGCCGGACCTGGCGGTATCCCGTATGCGCCTGCTTCTCGAAACACATGGCATGGATCAACCCTGAACCTTGGATCGCAGACCGACAATCATCGACGTTGCCGAACGGGCGGGGGTCTCCAAATCGACCGTCAGTCTGGTGCTGCGCAATGCGCCGTCGGTGCGCGAGGAAACCAGGGCACAGGTGCGCCGGGCGATGGCCGAGACCGGTTATGTCTATAACCGGGCGGCGGCGCAGATGCGGTCATCGGGGGCCGGGCTGATCGGGCTGGTCATCAACGACCTGCGCAACCCGTTCTTCACCGAGTTTGCGGCGTCGCTTCAGATGGCGCTGTCGGCCAGAGGCTATGCGACCGTGGTGGCGAATACCGACGAAGACGCCTGCCTTCAGGAACAGGTTGTCGGGGCGATGATCGAGCACGGGGTTTCCGGGCTGATCATTTCACCGGCTTACGGGGCGGTGAAGGGCGCGTTTGATGCCATGGAGCGCGCCGGGATTCCGGTGATGCAGGTGCTGCGGCAGGTCGATGCGCGGACCGGGCGCTTTCCCTTCACCGCACCCGATTATCCCGAGGGCGGCAGAATCGCCACCCGTCATCTGCTGGAGCAGGGCGCGGGAAGGATCGCCTTTGTCGGTGGCCTTGCCGGGCGGGATGTGACCGGCGAGCGGATGGCGGGGTATATTGAAACGCTGAAGACGGCGGGGAAAGAGCCGCTTGTGCTGACCGGAAAGCCGAGCCGGGCCTTCGGGCGAGAGGTTGCTGCGCGTCTGGCCGCAGAGCATCCTGACTGTGACGCCGCGCTGTGCTTTAATGATCTGGTTGCGCTTGGCATTCTGGTCGGGTGCCATGAGGCGGGCCGCTCTGTCGGGGCGGATTTCAGGGTGGTCGGGTTTGATGACATCGAAGAGGCGGCGCATTTCTGGCCGCCGCTTACGTCCGTGCGCTGTGATGTTGCCGGGTTCGGGCAGGGGGTGGTGCGGACCATGCTCGCCTGGCTGGAGGAAGGTGTCGCACCGCCAAAGGTGCGGCGCACACCCGTCGGGCTGGTGGTCCGGGCCTCGAGCCGGGCCTGATTCTGGTGCTGAAGACCCCTGCATGATGGTGCATTGACGGCCAACCTGTCCCGCCCGGCCTGGGCCAATAGGTCAGAGGTGTTGCCCTTATCCGCGGGTAAGCCACGCCCCCCGGCGTGTTCAAGCGCCTCGCAACAATGGTGAGGGCAGCGCCCGCCGGGCCGGGCGCTGCCCGGCATTCTGCCGGGCGGGATCAGGTTAGCCACTGACGCGCCAATAGGTCAGAAGTGTTGCCCTTATCCGCGGATAAGATTTGGGGGGCGCGCGCCGTTCACCCCATTGAGGGGTGAGACGGCGCGGCCCGGTCTTACGACCGGGTGGGACAGGTTGGCCACTGACGCGCCAATAGGTCAGCAGTACTGCCCTAATCCGCGGATAAGCCACGCCCCCCGCGCCGGGATAGAGGCGCGAACAATCCGAAGGGCAGCGCCCGGCCCGGCGGAAGCGAAGCGCCCGCCATGGGGCGGGGCGGGCG
>JPPB01000209.1 GCA_001483205.1 alpha proteobacterium 3107 | reverse complement strand
GCCGAAACATTCCTCGCCGCAGCACAGAGCGCCGCTATCGTCATATGGTATTTGTGAGTCTACACCCTAGCCCATAACTGTCCACAAAAACCGGGGAAATCCAACTCCAATCCCGAAGGAAATTTCCCTTTCTGGGCGGTGAAACGGTCAGCGATGGGCCGTTATGCAGAGGTCTTTTGAAAGTATTGCTTTTGTAGTGCTCAAAGTACCGAAAATGCCGGTTTTTCAAAGAGCCACGCTTTGCCTTGCTATGAGCGCTCGACTGGAAAACGAACAGATCATCCTCAATCAGCTTGCAAATCAGCGAATATAACGCTATATACTGTCATAGAGACCGATTGGACCCACACCATGCACATCACGAACTTCGCGAAAGGCGGACAATTTGAACCGCGTAAGATCGCCTCTGCGCTCCGCACCTCGGCCGAAGAGGTCGCTATGACGGTGGGCCTTGGCAAGGACGCCTTGCAGCGCCGCACCCGCATCAACTCGGACAAGATACAGCGCCGCTTGCGCGAACTGGTCGAAGTGCTCAACAAGGTCGAGCCGCGCTTTGGGTCGGAGTTGATGGCCTATGCTTGGTATCGATCAGAGCCCCTGCCCGGCTTTGATGGCCGGACCGCGATGCAACTTGTACAGGAAGGTAAAGCGCAGCAGGTTCTGGAATATATCGACGCGGTTGACGCAGGTGTTTTTGCCTGATGCTGCTGAACAACGGGCGCTATACGGGGCGGCTCTATCGTGCCCTGAACCCGGTTTATGCTCGCGAGCCTCTGTCCGGCCACGGTGCAGCACTTCATGGCGGACGTTTCAACGCCAAGGGAACGCCAGCGCTCTACACCGCGCTTGATCCAGCCACTGCCCTGCGTGAAGCCAACCAGGCTGGCAGCCTGCAACCCACGGTACTGGTGTCCTATAATGCCGATCTGGGGCCGATTTTCGACACCCGCGACCCGGATAAGCTCTGCCAGCACGGAATGTCAGATACCGCACTCACGGATCCCGGCTGGCGCAGAAAGATGCTTGAGGGAGATATAATTCCGACACAAGACTTCGCGGGCGGTCTCATCGCGGATGGCTTTGCGGGCCTCCTGATCCGAAGCTATGCGAGGGGCACATCCGAAACCGAAATGGGCTTCAACATCGTTCTATGGCAATGGTCAGGCGCAGGCTGTGTGCTTGAAGTCGTGGACGACGAAAACCGATTATCGCGGATGTGAGCATAGCGCGGTATCGACCTGGATGTTCAGTCCCGGCCTCAGGCAGGTGTTCGGGTCGCTTCCGCGCCGTTTTCCCATTCGCCTTTTGGGCCAGTTGTGCCACGGAGAGCTTGTTGATTTGGTCAATGGCGACAAACAGACAGAGCCTGCCTTGCGCGGTCCTGACACTGGCGATGTCGATGTGAAAGAAGCTGATCGGATAGCGCCTGAAGCGACAAGGTGTTCAATCAGGCCATCGCCTTCAGGGCCGCGCACCAGACCCTGAAGCGCCCATGCCCCGTCACTTCGCGAACCAACCCCTGCCGCTCGAAACATGCGAGGTTTCTAATTGATTGGGCTCGCCAAGGACATCAGCGCCGCACACCAGTGCGGCGAAGAGGAAGGACTCAGCCAGGAGGAAATTTCCTTCTACGACGCCCTGGCCCAAAACAAGAGTGCGGTTGAGGTAATGGGCAACGACCATCTTCGCGTCATTGCCCATGAATTGCTGAACGGGCTGAAGAGAAAAGCCTCCGTGGACTGGCAGCACCGCAAGCCAGTACGCGCCCGAATGCGGGTTCTGGTCAAGCACATCCTCCGCAAGCATGGTTATCCTCCCGATCTACAAGACGCCGCCGTGCAGACCGTTCTGCAACAGGCCGAGGTTCTCTCGGTGAGGTGGGTCGCATGAACCGCCCTGGGTTTGGGCCTCTAAGGGCAACCTGAAACTCGTTGATGGAGCGCACGGCCTCCAATTCTGATGTCCAGCCGTCTGGAAATGGCGGTCCTGACCCGTCGGAACGCAAACTTCTCATAGAAGCAGCGCCGAGGCGACACGGTTATGCAGTCCCGGTGAACCAACCAAAAGGCTCTCCAGACCATCGCGAAAATCCCGCGCAACATTGGCAAGCTCTCTGTACTCGTCAGTCTCGATTCCAGTAGCGCCATCACCGTCGAGCGCGTCACGGACCGCCTTGTCGTTAAGAGCTTTCAGAAACGTTGCATAAGCCATGAGAACTTCCTGCGTTTTCTGTTTGCCGAATACTTTCTGTAGTCGTGTGATCGGGGGCAGGGCGAACATCTCGACCAATTCCCGCTGTTTATTTTCAGCGGGCATGTCCACGGTCTTGGAAATGGCCGCCACTCCGCCTACGTAGAGCATCATGCGGGCGAAGCGGAGCTTGATGAGACGGATCGCACGGGGTTTGTCCCCTGTGGCCGTCTTCCACTCAAAATCAACGCAAATGGTCCGCCAGTAACGGATGATGTCGTTCAGGAGATAAAGGCATAACTTGTGCCGTTCTAGATCGCTTGCAACATAGTGTTTGATCAACTTTACCCGGAGCCTTTTGAATTCAGGCTCGTTATGCAGCCACTCCCTGAGGTGGCTCGGGAAATCTGAACGTTTGAGTTAGGTGGATTTTCCGCTCTTGATCCGGCAGCGATG
>JPPB01000208.1 GCA_001483205.1 alpha proteobacterium 3107 | reverse complement strand
GTCGGCCGACATCACGGCCAGCGACAGCGGTTTCTTCAAAGGCTCGGTCACCGGCTCCGACGATGAGCGCAGCTACACCGGCCGGTGGGGCGGCCAGTTCTTCGGAAACAGTCGGACCGACGGACAACCCGGCTCGGTCGGGGGCACATTCGGCGGGCATTCCACGGACAATGCGGCGAGCTTCGTCGGCGTCTTCGGTGCGCATAATACAGAAGAGTAATACGCCGTAAAAGCAGGGGAAGGGCGGCTGGTTGGCCGCCCTTCTCATGTTCATCCTTCGCAATGATCAGCCAGCCACCCGGCCCCGGCACCCCAAAGGCACCACCGCTTAACCGCCCAGCCTGACCAGCGCATGGCGCTTCCGCCCCGCGCTCAGCTTGATCGGCTCTGACAGGCGATCCGCGTCAATCATCAGCCCGGCATCGGTCAGCGGCGCATCGTTCAGCCGCGCGCCGCCCTCGGCGATCAGCCGCCGCGCCTCTTTCCCGGTTCCGGCCAGACCCGCCTGCACGAACAGCCGGACCACCGAAACCCCCGCGCCGATCTCGCCCGCGCGCAGCTCCACCGTCGGCAGGTCGTCACCCACCCCGCCCCGGTCAAACACCTCGCGGGCCGTCGCCGCCGCCGCAACAGCGGCCTCTGCCCCATGGCAGAGCGTGGTCGCCTCATTCGCCAGCACCACCTTGGCCTCGTTGATCTCGGCCCCCCCCAACGCGCCGAGCCGCGCGCATTCCGCCAACGGCAGCTCTGTGTAAAGCCTCAGAAAACGCCCCACATCCGCATCCGCCGTATTCCGCCAGAACTGCCAAAAGGCATAAGGCGGGCACATATCGGCATTCAGCCACACCGCGCCGGTGGCGGTTTTGCCCATCTTTGCGCCGTCGGCTGTGGTCAGCAGGGGGGATGTCAGCCCGTAGACCTCTTGCCGCGCCACCCGGCGGATCAGGTCAATACCACTGACGATATTGCCCCACTGGTCCGAACCACCCATCTGGAGCACACACCGGTGACGGCGGTTGAGCTCAAGAAAATCATAGGCTTGCAGGATCATATAGTTGAACTCAAGAAAACTCAGATGCTGCGCGCGGTCAAAACGCGACTTCACGCTTTCAAAACTCAGCATCCGGTTGACCGAGAAATGCCGCCCCGTATCGCGCAGGAAACCCAGATATTCCAGCCCGTCCAGCCATTCGGCATTGTCCAGCATCACCGCCCCGGTGTCATCGCCCCCAAAGCGCAGGTATTTGGCAAAAACCTGCCGGATGCCGCTGATATTGGTGCCGATTTGTTCGGCGCTCAACAGGGGGCGGTCCTCGGTCCTGAAACTGGGGTCACCCACTTTTGTCGTCCCGCCCCCCATCAGGATCAGCGGCTTATGCCCGGTGTTTTGCAGCCAGCGCAGCATCATTATCTGGATCAGCGACCCGACATGGAGCGAGGCCGCGGTGGCGTCAAAACCGATATAGGCGGGCACCTGCCCCCCGGCCAGCGCCGCATCCAGCCCCCGGCGGTCGGTGCAGTCGGCCACAAAGCCGCGCTCGGTCAGGACGCGCAGGAAATCGGATTTAGGGTGGTCGGTCATTTTTCATCCGTGGTTCGGGCGGGCAAGACGCGGTATGGTGCGGTAAGGCGTGGTATATCGGGGCAGGCGGCGAAGGAAAAGGCCATGTTGAGGGCAGAGCGATTGCGGGTTGTCGGGGCGATGTCGGGCACCTCGCTTGACGGGGTGGATGCGGCGATGGTGCGGACCGACGGGCGCGGGTTTCTGGAGTTCGGGCCGACCGCCTATCGCCCTTACAGCAGGGACGAGCGCGCGGTGATCGCGGCGGCGCTGGGGCGCTGGCCGGGGGAGCCGGGCGTGGCGGCGGCGGCAGAGGTCGTCGGGGCCGCTCATGGCGCGCTGCTGTCCGGGTTTGAGGGCGCAGAGCTGATCGGGTTTCACGGCCAGACCCTGGCCCATGATCCGCGCGGGCGCGGCACCCATCAGGCGGGCGACGGGCAGGCTCTCGCGGCGCGCCTGGGGGTTCCCGTGGTGTGGGATTTCCGGTCTGAGGACATCGAGGCAGGGGGGGAGGGCGCGCCGCTCGCCCCGTTCTTTCATCACGCCTGTGCCCGGCATCTGGGGCTGCGGGGGGCAGTGGCGTTCCTCAATCTCGGGGGTGTCGGCAACCTGACATGGGTGGACACGGGCCGCGAACAGCCCGAGGAAGACGGTGCCCTGATTGCCTTTGATACCGGCCCCGCGAATGCGCCGCTGGATGATCTGGTGATGGAGCGGCGGCAGTGGCGGTTCGATGCGGGCGGGGCGCTGGCGGCAGAGGGCCGGGCGGATCAGCGCATTGTCGCCGATGTTCTGGGCCGGGCGTGGTTCCGCCGTGCGCCGCCGAAATCGCTCGACCGGGATGATTTTGCCGGTTTGCGGGGGGCGGTGCGGGCGCTTGATGATGCCGATGCTGCGGCGACGCTGACGGCGGTTGCGGCGGCCTCTGCCGCGCGGGGGCTGGAGCATTGTCCGACGCGGCCAGAGAGGGTTCTGGTGACCGGCGGCGGGCGGCGGAACCCGGTGCTGATGGCGATGCTGGCGGCGCTGGCCGGGTGCCCGGTGGGGCCGGTCGAGGACATGGGGCTGAACGGCGACATGTTAGAGGCGCAGGCGT
>JPPB01000207.1 GCA_001483205.1 alpha proteobacterium 3107 | reverse complement strand
AGGCTGTCTGAGGGCGCTTGACCGGCTTGCAGGCACCGGGTTTGTCGCCCGGTGCGTCGCCGATATTGGCTGCGGCACCGGGGTGCTGGCAATGGCGGCGGCGAAAATCTGGCCCGGCGCGGTGCTGGCCGGCGATTCGGACCCGGTTGCCGTCGGGGTCGCAAGAACCAATCTGAAGCTGAACGGCCTTGCCGGGCGCGTCGAATGCCTTCAGGCCACGGGCTTTGATGCGCCGCGCCTGCGCAGTGCCGCCCCCTTTGATCTGGTGTTTGCCAATATCCTGAAAGGGCCGCTTCTGGACATGGCGACGGATATGGCCGAAGCTGTCAGGGCCGGGGGGTATGGGATTCTGTCCGGCATTCTTGAGGATCAGGCCGGGGAGATTCGCGCCTGTTACCGGCAAAACGGATTCGACATTGCCGATTCAGAAAGGATCGGCGAATGGGTGACACTGGTTTTATGCAGAAATTGACAACAATACTCTGAATATTTGCGGATTGTTTTGCTTTGGCGGTTACTTTTTGTTTCAGCTTGACGGCTAGGGTGCGCCAAAGCATCCCGTCGGCTGAACTTTGCCACATTTGTGTGCGAAACTGATGATTCGGTCGGGGGCAGCAGTGTGTGGAGGCTGCCATGGCAAACGCAAACATGAAGGATTATTCGCAGCGTATATCGCGGATAATGAAACAGCATAACAAGTTGTCCAAAGGGTTCGTAACAACCGTCAACCAGAATGGATTGATCGAAATGCGCCCACGCCGTCAGGCCAGGAGTTTCCCATGGAGGGGGCTGATGCTGACCCTTCTGTTGCTGATGATGTTCAAGGCATATGTGTATATTTCGCTCGGGCCGTCCGTCTATAACAGCCGCGTCAACGGGCTTCGCAACGGAACCATCATCGAGCAGGCGGGCGCGTTCCTGATGCAGGAGGATCCGGTGACGGTCTGGGTAACGCAGAAGCTGACCCCACTGTTTCCGTGAAGCGGGGCGGGGGCGGGCCGGACAGCGCGTCGCCGGGCCGGGACCATTACAGCAGGATCGTCACGCCGGGATCGTCACGCAGGGATGGCCGCGACAGACGCGCGGCCATCGTGTTTTTGGTGTGATCGGGACGGGGCTGACTGCCTCGCCCCCTGCCCTCTTGTCCGGGGGGCCGGGTTTCAGGCGCGGTATTGGGCCGCGACGATATTGATGTCCCCGCGGGTAAGGCCGATGTCGTCAAGCTCGCGGTCGCTGAGCTTGCTCAGGGCGACGCGGGTTGCGCTCGCTTCGCGCCATTTGGCGACACGGGTCGCGATGGCGCTGAAAAGACCGGACAGGCCGCCGGAGGCACGGGTCGGGAAACAGAGGCTCTCGGTTGTCATCTGACTGCTCCATTTGCAAAGCGGTTACAGGGCGGGACATAGAAACCGCCACGGGGCAGAGCAAGCCCGCGGGACGCAAACCCCTCATGTGCTTTCTGCATGGCAAAAACCCTCTGCATGATGGCATGGCCGGGCAACCGCCTGCCGGGGCGGGCATCCCTTATCCGCGGATAAGGGCAGTACTGCTGACATATTAACTATCTCTTCATAATGGCGCATCGGCGGCCAAACCGCCCGCCCCATCCCGCTCCCCGCCGCTTTCCCATTGGCAAATGTTCGCCTTTCGTGCTAGTTCGGAAAAAAACACCTACAGAGGCAGGCGGATGCGTATATTGGGAATCGATCCGGGGTTGCGCAGCCTCGGCTGGGGCGTGATCGGGATGCAGGGCAATCGGCTGAGCCATATCGCGAACGGGCATTGCTGTTCTGGTGAGGGCGACCTCTCGGACCGGCTGCTGTCGCTCTATCGCCAACTGAACGCGGTGATTGCCCGCTTGTCCCCCGACACGGCGGCGGTCGAGAAAACATTCGTCAACAAGGACGGCGCGGCAACCCTGAAACTGGGGCAGGCGCGCGGAATCGCGATGCTGGCCCCGGCGCGGGCCGGGCTTGCGGTCAGCGAATACGCCCCCAATGCGGTGAAGAAAACCGTCGTCGGTGTCGGCCATGCGGACAAACGCCAGGTGGATCATATGGTCCGGCTGCACCTGCCCGGCGCGGATATTGCCGGGGCGGACGCGGCGGATGCGCTGGCGATTGCGATCTGCCATGCGGTGCATCTTCAGACCTCGGGGCGGCTGGCCGGGGCGCAGGCAAGGGCGCGCGCATGATCGGCAAACTTTCGGGCCGGGTGGAATACAAGGGCAGCGACCATGTGATGCTGGATGTGCGCGGCGTCGGCTATATCGTCTATTGCTCTGAGCGCACCCTTGCTGCCCTACCCGGACCGGGCGGCGCGGTGGCGCTGTTCACCGACCTGTTGGTGCGCGAAGACCTGATGCAGCTTATGGGCTTTGCCACGCTGCTTGAAAAGGAATGGTATCGGCTGCTGGTGACCGTGCAGGGGGTGGGGGCCAAGGCAGCGATGGCGATTCTGGGCGCTCTGGGGGCAGAGGGCGCGGGCCGGGCGATTACCCTTGGGGATTGGGCGGCGCTGAGGGCCGCGCCGGGCATCGGCCCCAAAATCGCCCAGCGCATCGTCAATGAGCTGAAGGAAAAGGCACCGGGCGTTATGGCCCTGGGCGGCACACTGGCCACGGTTGAGGGCGCGGGTGCGGCGAGGGCGGCGGGCGG
>JPPB01000206.1 GCA_001483205.1 alpha proteobacterium 3107 | reverse complement strand
GGCGCAACCCTGCTGGCCGTGGCGCTGATGGCGGGCGCGGCGGGGGACGGGCGTGCCCAAACGCCGGGCGGCAACGGCGACGATGGCGCGCTGGCGCTGACCCGCGATGTGGTGCTTGCCCATGTCATCACCGGGGATGCGGGTGTGGACCGGGTGGCGCGGGCGGGCCTGCGCGGCCTGACCGGCATTCTGAGCAACCGCACGGCGGTGGAACCGGCAGAGCCTGTCGGCGTGAACCCGGAGCGCGACGATCTTTCGTTCTTTCCGCTGCTCTACTGGCCGGTGAGCGTTGCGCAGCCGGTGCCCTCTGACGCCGCCAATGCGCGGCTCAACCGGTATCTGCGGGATGGCGGCATGATCCTGTTTGACACCCGCGATGCCGGGTTCGGCACTGGGCAAAGCGCCGAGGCACAGCACCTGCGGCGTCTTGTCCGGGGGCTGGACATTCCGCCGCTGGAACGTGTGCCCGCCGATCATGTCCTGACCCGCGCCTTTTATCTGCTTCAGGATTTTCCCGGTCGTCATGCCGGGCGGCAGGTCTGGGTCGAGGCCGCGCCGCCGGACGCCGAACGGATCGAGGGGATGCCCTTTCGCAACCTCAATGACGGAGTGACGCCGGTGATCATCGGCGGCAATGACTGGGCCGGGGCCTGGGCGACCGACCGCTATGACAACCCGATGTTCCCGGTGGGGCGCGGCTATGCGGGCGAAAGGCAGCGCGAAATCGCCTATCGCTTTGGTATCAATCTGGTCATGCACGTCCTGACCGGCAACTATAAGTCCGATCAGGTCCATGTGCCTGCGTTGCTCGACAGGTTGGGCCAATGACGATGATCAGCCGGATTTTGTTTGACCCGCTGCTGCCCTGGCCGCTGATTGTCCTGTTGGCGGCAGGGATCGCGCCGGTTCTGATGCTGGCCCTGTGGCGGGGGCTGAGCGGCTGGGCCCTGCGCGGGCTGGCGGCGGGCGCGGTTCTGGTGATCCTGGCCAACCCGTCCTTGCAGCAAGAGGACCGCACACGCCTGAACGACATCGTTTTGTTGCTGGTTGACCGGACGGCAAGCCAGGAAACCGGGGATCGCCCGGCGCAAATCGCCGGGGCAGTGGCCCATATGCGCCGCGCCGTCGCCGGGCGTCAGGATACAGAGTTGCGCGAGGTCACTCTGGGCGACAGCACGGATGATCGCGGAACGCTTTTGCTGGGCGAGATGGCAGAGGCGCTTGCAGGCATTCCCGCCAATCGCCTTGCCGGTGTCGTGCTGGTGACGGACGGGCGGGTGCATGATGCGGACCGCCCGCCGTCGCCGCCCGCCGCCCCGGTGCATGTGCTGCTGACCGGGCGCGCCGATGACCGGGACCGACGGCTGAGCATCCTGAGCGCGCCGCCCTTCGCCATACTCGATGAGCCGGTCACCCTGACGGTGCGGATTGATGATCTGGGGGCGGTGCCTGCGCCGGGCGGCGGTGTTGCCCCGCTTGATGTTTCGGTGGACGGGGGCGCGCCGCTGGCGTTTCAGGTTCCGCTCGGGCAGCCCATGAGCCTGCGGTTGGCCCTGCCCCATGGCGGGATGAACACGCTGCAATTCTCGACCCCCGCCGTGCCGGGCGAACTGACCGCCCGCAACAACAGCGCCGTGGTGCGCATCAACGGTGTGCGCGACAGGCTGCGGGTTCTGCTGGTGTCGGGGGAACCCCATCCCGGCGGGCGCACCTGGCGCAATCTGCTGAAATCCGACAGCTCTGTTGATCTGGTCCATTTCACCATCCTGCGCCCGCCCGAAAAGCATGACGGGGTGCCGGTCAATGAGCTGTCCCTGATTGTCTTTCCCACCCGCGAGTTGTTCCTGGAAAAGATCGAGGAATTTGATCTGATTATCTTTGATCGCTACAAGCGGCGCGGCATTCTGCCGGGGTCGTATCTGAGCAATGTGCGGGATTATGTAAAGCGGGGCGGGGCGGTGCTGTTCGCCGCCGGGCCTGATTTTGCCTCTGCCGACAGCCTGTATCACTCTGACCTGGCAGAGGTGATTCCTTCCGGCCCTACCGCGCGGCTGATCGAAAAGGGCTTTGTGCCCGAAATATCCGACCTGGGCGCGCGTCATCCGGTCACGGCGGATTTGCGGGATCATGCGCCGCCTGACGATGGTGCGCCGGAGGGCGGCACCGGTCCGGGCTGGGGCCGCTGGATGCGGCAGGTCGAACTGGCCCCCGGCGGGCGCGGCCAGATTGTGATGACCGGGGCGGATGCCGGGCCGCTGCTGGTTCTGGACCGGGTGGAAGAGGGGCGCGTTGCCCTGCTCGGCTCGGATCACAGTTGGTTGTGGTCGCGCGGGTTCGAGGGCGGCGGCCCGCAGGCGGAGCTTCTGCGGCGTTTAGCACACTGGATGATGAAAGAGCCGGACCTGGAGGAAGAATCGCTGCGGGCAGAGGCAGAGGGCGGGCACATGACCATCATCCGCCGGACCCTGGCCGAAACCGCCGCCGATGTGACGGTGACCGCGCCGGACGGCTCAACCCGGACCCTTGCGCTGACCGAGGTCTCGCCCGGTCGGTTTGAGGCCACCCATGAGGGCGGAGAGACCGGCCTGTATCGCCTGAGTGACGGCACGCTGGAGGCGGTGGTGGCCTTGGGGGCGTCGTCGCCGCGCGAGTTTGTCGATACGATTGCTGATGCGGCGGCGCTCGCCCCGGTGGTGGTGCCGTCAAACGGTGGCGTGCTGCGGCTGGAGGACGGGTTGCCTGCGCTGCGCGATGTGCGTGCGGGGCGTCCGGCGGCGGGGCGGGGCTGGATCGGCCTGACCCCGCGCGGGGCCTATGTGACCGGGGATGTGACCATCCGCCCCGCGCTTCCGGTGTGGGCGTTTCTGGTGCTGCTGACCGCGATGCTGCTCTGGGGGTGGTTGCGTGAGGGGCGGCGCTGAGGCGGTGGCAGGCGGCGGCCCGGCCCCAGTCAATATGCAGAGGTCTTTGACAGCATCAGGGCCGGGGCATAAAGCCAAAATTCAGCCATCACGCAATCACACGGGCGCGCGCTTTCGGGTCGCTGTCAAAAAGCGCGGCCAGTTGTTCCGTCATCGCCCCCGCAAGCTGTTCCGCATCCGTAATCGTCACCGCCCGATCATAATAGCGGGTCACGTCATGGCCGATTCCGATGGCCAGCAACTCGACCTGTCCCCGCATCCCGACCATCGCAATCACATCCCGCAGGTGCTTTTCCAGATAGTTCGCGGGATTGACCGAGAGGGTCGAATCATCCACCGGCGCGCCGTCGGAAATCACCATCAGTATCTTGCGCGCCTCTGGCCGGGCGATCATCCGGCGCTGCGCCCATTCCAGCGCCTCGCCGTCGATATTTTCCTTCAGCAGCCCTTCTTTCATCATCAGGCCCAGATTGGGGCGCACCCGCCGCCACGGTGCATCAGCGGACTTATAGATGATATGGCGCAGGTCATTCAGCCGCCCCGGTTGCTGCGCGCGGCCTTCGCCAAGCCACGTCTCGCGGGATTGCCCGCCCTTCCAGGCCCGGGTGGTAAAGCCCAGAATCTCCACCTTCACCTGACAGCGCTCCAGCGTCCGGGCCAGCACATCGGCGCAGACCGCGGCAATCGAGATCGGCCGCCCGCGCATAGAGCCGGAATTGTCCAGCAGCAACGTCACCACCGTATCCCTGAAATCGGTATCACGCTCCATCTTAAAGCTGAGCGGCGTCGTCGGGTTTGCCACCACACGGGCAAGCCGCCCGGCATCAAGGGTGCCTTCCTCCAGATCAAATTCCCAGCTTCGGTTCTGCCGGGCCTGAAGGCGGCGCTGCAACTTGTTCGCCAACCGGCTGACCGCGCCTTTCAGCGGCTCAAGCTGTTGGTCAAGATAGGCGCGCAGGCGCTCAAGTTCGGCCAGTTCAGCCAGATCCTCGGCCCTGATTTCCTCGTCGAACCGGGCGGTGTAAACGGCATAGTTCGGGTCGGCCTCTGAGGCAGGCGCGGGCGGGGGCAGGTCAAGCGGCGCATCGCCCTCGGGCAGTTCGGCGGCCTCTTCCGGTTCTGCCGCCATCTCATCGGGCGAAACCCTGGCCTGGCCTGTGTCCTGCTGTTCGTCCTGCTGTTGCTCGGGCGTTGCTTCGGCATCCTCGCCGCTGTCGTCCTCGCCGGTGCTGTCGGGGCTGTCCTCTTCTTCCTCGGTCGCCTCGTCGCCCGCCTCTTCGTCTTCCTGGTCCGGGTCGTCGCCCAACTGATCCCCATAGCCCAGACTTTCGATCACCCGCCGGGCGAAACGGGCAAAGGCGGCCTGATCCTCCAGCACCCCGGAAACTTCCCCCATCACCCCACCGGCGCGGGCCTCGATAAAGTCGCGCCACAGCCCGGCGACATTGGCGGCGGCAGGCGGCAGGTCACAGCCGGTCGCCACCTGACGCAGAAGGTATCCGGCGGCGTCGGCAAGCGGGGCCTGGTTGCGGTCGGTCATCCGGTCAAACCCGCGCCGGATGGCGTCATGCTCGAGCTTCACGCTGATATTCGACAGCGCACCGGGCATGTCGCGCGCGCCCGTGGCCTCGCAACGGGCCTGCTCCAGCGCCTCATAGAGGTCACGGGCAATCCCGCCCGGCGGCATATACCTGTCATGGGTCGCCGCGTCGTGATGCCGCCGCCGCATGGCCAGCGCATCCGCAGTGCCACGGGCCAGCAGAATTTCATCGCGGGTCATGCGCCGGGTGACCTGCGGCAGGCGCATCCCGTCCGCCGTCATCCCCGGCTGATCGACCGAAAAGACCACGCCGAGGTCCGGATCGTCGGCAAGGGTTTTTGTCGCCTCTGCCAGCGCCTTCTTGAACGGATCAGCGGGGTTGTCGGGGGATTTGGTCATCATGGGTCGATGGGTCGATGGGTCGTCACATACGGTTTGCCCTATTCCGCCGCCGCGCCCACGGCACTTTCCGGCAGGTCTTCGTCAAAGCAGCGCTGATAAAACTCCGCCACCGTCCGGCGCTCCAGCTCATCGCACTTGTTGAGAAAGCTCAGGCGAAAGGCATAGCCGACAGAGCGAAAGATATGGGTGTTCTCGGCCCAGTTGATCACCGTGCGGGGACTCATCACCGTGCTGATGTCGCCGTTCATAAACGCGGTGCGGGTCAGATCGGCAACCGTCACCATGCGGCTGATGGTCAGGCGGCCCTTTTCATTGTTGAACAGCGGGTTCTTGGCCAGCACGATATTGGTTTCGGCGTCGTGGCTAAGGTAGTTCAGCGTCGCGACTAAGGACCAACGGTCCATCTGCGCCTGGTTTATCTGCTGCACCCCGTGATAGAGGCCGGTGGTATCGCCAAGGCCGACGGTGTTGGCGGTCGAGAACAGGCGAAATGACGGGTGCGGCGTGATGATCTCGTTCTGATCCAGAAGCGTCAGCTTGCCGTCATGTTCCAACACCCGCTGGATGACGAACATCACATCCGGGCGGCCCGCGTCATATTCATCAAACACGATTGCCACCGCGTTACGCAGCGCCCAGGGCAGGATGCCTTCGTGAAACTCTGTCACCTGCTTGCCGTCGCGCAGCTTGATCGCGTCCTTGCCGATCAGGTCGATCCGGCTGATATGGCTGTCGAGGTTCACCCGGACCACGGCCCAGTTCAGCCTTGCGGCGACCTGCTCGATATGCGTCGATTTGCCGGTGCCGTGATAGCCCTGGATCATCAGCCGGCGGTTATGGGCGAAACCGGCAAGAATCGCCAGCGTCGTGTCGGGGTCAAACTTGTAGGTGGTATCCAGTTCCGGCACGCGGTCGGTGCGCTCGGCAAAGCCCTTGACCACCATGTTGGTGTCGATTCCGAACGTATCCCGAACCGAGATTTCCTCGGTCGGTCTGAGTGTCATATCCATAGTGCCGTCCGCCATGATCTTTTCCGCTTGCGATACGCCTGTTGCCCCGTGGTGGTGCAATATTCTTGGGCGGGGCGCAAGGGACAAGCGCCATGTGCGCAGGCGGGCCGGGCAGGGCGGTGCGCAACATTGACAATAGTGTGATGCCGGGATGTGTCATGTCGTTGCGCAAACCGTTCCGGCGCTATATGAACGCCCCGGCGCGCGCTTGTGCATATGCGGGTGCCGTGCCTGCAAATGCCCCGCCCGGACCGGGACGGCGGCCCTGACCAGACGACGACAACACAAGGGATGACGGACGTGAAAATCGGCGCGCCGAAGGAAGTTCTGACCGGGGAGGGCAGGGTGGCGATGACCCCGGAATCGGCCCTGCACCTGCAAAAGCTGGGGCATGAGTGCCTGATCGAGACCGGCGCGGGCGCGGGCGCGGGCTTTCCCGACAGTGCCTATGAGCAGGCGGGCGTCGGGATCGTCAAGACCGGGGCCGCCCTGTTCCGGGCCGCCGACATCGTGACCAAGGTGCGACTCCCGACCGAAACAGAGTTAAAGCGGCTGAGCAGAGGGCAGACGCTGATCTGCTTTTTCAATCCCGCCGGGAATGAGGCTGGCCTCGAGCTGGCAAAATCCAGAGGCGCAACCGTCATCGCTATGGACATGGTGCCGCGCATCAGCCGGGCGCAAAAGATGGACGCGCTGAGCTCAATGGCCAATATCGCCGGGTATCGGGCGGTGATCGAGGCCGGAAACAATTTCGGCCGCTTCTTCACCGGGCAGGTGACCGCCGCCGGAAAAATCCCCCCGGCCAGGGTTCTGGTCGTCGGCGCGGGCGTTGCCGGGCTGGCATCTATCGGCGCGTCGGTCTCTCTGGGGGCGATCACCCATGCCTTTGACGTGCGCCCGGAAGTGGCCGAACAGGTCGAATCCATGGGGGCGACATTCGTGCGGCTGGATTTCGAGGACACAGAGCAGGACGGGGCCGCCACCGGCGGTTATGCCGCGCCCTCCAGCCCCGAATTTCGCGCCGCTCAACTGGCGAAGTTCCGCGAATTGGCCCCGAAAACCGATGTGGTCATCACCACCGCGCTGATCCCCAACCGCGAAGCGCCGGAATTGTGGACCGAAGATATGGTCCGGTCGATGAAGCCCGGCTCGGTCATCGTTGATCTTGCCGCAGAGCGGGGGGGCAACTGCAAGCTGACGGTCGCGGATGAAAAGATCATCACCGATAACGGGGTGACGATCATCGGCTATACCAATTTTCCGGGCCTGATGGCGGCGCAGTCCTCGACCCTCTATGCCACCAACATTCGCCACATGATCGCTGATCTGACCCCTGACAAGGACGGGCGGATCAACCATGACATGGAGGATGACGTGATCCGTGGCGCGACCGTGGCCTTCGGGGGAGAGATCACCTTTCCCCCGCCGCCGCCCAAGGTTCAGGCGATTGCAGCATGGTCGGGCAAGGAAGACAGGCGCGAACCGACCCCGGAAGAGCAAAAGGCACGGGAAGCGGCGGCGTTCAGGGCCGCAACCCTGCGTCAGGCGTCGCTTTTGGTGGCGGGTGGCGCGGTGATGTTTCTGCTGGGGCTGGTCGCACCCGCCAGCTTTATGCAGCATTTCATCGTCTTTGCGCTTGCCTGTTTCGTCGGCTTTCAGGTGATATGGAATGTCTCGCACAGCCTGCACACGCCGCTGATGGCGGTGACCAACGCAATCTCCGGCATCATCATTCTGGGGGCGCTGTTGCAGATCGGTTCGGGTAGCCCGCTGGTGGTTGCACTGGCCGCGCTCTCGATCCTGATCGCGACGATCAACATCGTCGGCGGGTTTCTGGTGACCCGCCGGATGCTCGCAATGTTCCGCAAATCATAAGCCGCGGGGGGAAAACTCGATATGGGAATTGGACTGGTTTCCGCCGCGTCGATTGCGGCCAGTGTGCTCTTCATCCTCTCGCTTGGCGGGTTGTCGGGCCAGGAAAGCGCCAAGCGCGCGGTCTGGTATGGAATCGCGGGCATGGCGATGGCGGTGCTGTTCACCGCCTTCGGGCCGGGGGTCGGCAGATACTGGCTGCTGGTTCCGATGGTCGCCATCGGCTCTTACGCGGGCTATGAGGTCGCCCGCCGGGTAGAGATGACGGAAATGCCGCAACTGGTGGCGGCGCTGCACAGTTTTGTCGGCCTTGCTGCGGTCTTTATCGGCTTCAATGCCGAGATTGAGCGCCTGCGGGTTGCTGCTGTCCGGGCGGCGGGCGGACCGACAGAGGGCTTTTCCGGCTTTGCCGCTAAGGTGGCGCAGAAAACCCCGGCAGAGATCGCCTTTCTTCAGGGCGAGGTGTTTCTGGGCATTTTCATCGGGGCCGTCACCTTTACCGGCTCCGTCGTCGCCTTTGGCAAGCTGGCGGGCCGGATCGACGGCAAGCCGCGAAAACTGCCCGGCGGCCATGTGCTGAATGCGGCGGCGCTGGTGGCGTCGGTGGTGCTGGGGGGCTTGTATTTCGATGGTTCCGGCATCTGGACCCTGGTGCTGATGGCGGCGCTGGCCTTCTTTATCGGCTGGCATCTGATCATGGGGATCGGCGGGGCCGACATGCCGGTGGTGGTCAGTATGCTGAACTCTTATTCCGGGTGGGCGGCGGCGGCCATCGGCTTTACCCTTGGCAATGATCTGCTGATTGTGACCGGGGCGCTGGTGGGGTCTTCGGGCGCGATCCTGTCCTATATCATGTGCCGGGCGATGAACCGGCATTTTGTCAGCGTCATTCTGGGCGGGTTCGGCGGGGCCACCGGGCCGGGCGCAAAGATTGAGGGCGAACAGACCGCCATTGAGGCCGAGGGCGTTGCCGCCGCGCTGGAAGACGCCGACAGCATCATCATCGTGCCGGGATACGGCATGGCGGTGGCGCAGGCGCAACAGGCGGTTTCAGAACTGACGCGCAAGCTCAGGGCAAAGGGCAAGCGGGTGCGCTTTGCCATTCATCCGGTCGCCGGGCGCTTGCCGGGCCACATGAATGTTCTGCTGGCCGAGGCACGGGTGCCCTATGACATCGTGCTGGAAATGGACGAGATCAACGGGGATTTTCCCGATACCGATGTGGCGATTGTCATCGGCTCGAATGACATCGTGAACCCGGCGGCGCAGGAAGACCCCAACAGCCCGATTGCCGGAATGCCGGTGCTCGAATGCTGGAAGGCGGCGCGGGTTTTCGTGTCCAAACGCGGGCAGGGGGCGGGATATTCAGGCATCGAAAACCCGCTGTTCTACAAGGAAAACACCCAGATGTATTATGGTGATGCGCGCGAGAGCCTCAACCGGCTGCTGGCGCTGATTGAGTGACGGGGGCACCCGGCCACACCATGACCCGTATCTGCCATATCAATATCGACGACAGCGGCCTGCCGGTGCCGACGCCGGAGATTGAGCAGGAACGCCGGGTGGCGATCTTTGATCTGCTGGAGGACAACAGTTTTGCCCTGCCACAGCGCGATGACCGGGACGCGCCCCCCGGCCCGTTCCGCCTGGGGCTGGCGATCCGCAACCGCCGCATTGTCTTTGACATCGCCACAGAGAACGACGTGAAGGCGGCGGAGTTTCACCTCTCGCTCGGCCCGTTCCGGCAGGTGGTCAAGGACTATTTCCAGATTTGCGAAAGCTATTTCGATGCGGTGAAAAAGCTGCCGCCCAGCCGGATCGAGGCAATCGACATGGCCCGGCGCGGCATCCACAACGAAGGCGCGCGGGTGTTGCAGGAACGGCTGGAGGGCAAGGCCGAGATCGACACCGACACCGCCCGCCGCCTGTTCACACTGATCTGCGTGCTGCATTTCGGGGGCTGAGGCGGTGGCGGGCGGTCTTCCACAATCGGTCCTGTTCTGTTGCGACCACAACGCCGTCAGATCGCCCATGGCCGAGGGTCTGATGAAGAAATACTACGGTCAGGAGTGCTATGTGCAGTCGGCCGGGGTGAAGAACGACATGGAAATAGACGGTTTTTCCATTGCCGTCTGTCAGGAACTGGGGGTTGAGCTTTCCCGCCACCGCACCCGGTCCTTTCACGAGATGGAGGAATGGGGTGATGATCTTTCGGGGTTTGATCTGGTTATCGCCCTGTCCCCGGCCAGCCAGCACCGCGCCCTTGACCTGACCCGCTGGTATCACCTTGATGTGGAATACTGGCCGATCATCGACCCGACCGGGCTTGGCAGTCGGCGCGAGGAAAAGCTGGTTGCCTATCGGCTGGCGCGGGATCAGATCGGCAAACAGTTGATTCAGCGGTTCGGTCCGCCGACCCGGAAGGGCTGAACGCGCTTGAGTCGGCCCCCGGACAGCCTCGTGCAGCCCCGGCGGGGCGCCCATTCACCGCTTCCCATGGGCGGGCGCGTGTGATACGGATGCACCGGGGGCTGCGAAGGCCCGAACCCCTGTCCGTGCGCAGCGGAATGACCGGCGGGACGGTTCCGGCGCAACAACCGCGCCAACAACGGGAGAAATCAGTTGAACAAACGACCATTGCAGGTGATCCTTGCCCAACCGAGGGGATTTTGCGCCGGTGTTGTCAGGGCAATCGACATCGTGGAGCGGGCGCTGGAGATTTACGGCGCGCCGGTCTATGTCCGCCATGAAATCGTTCACAACAAGCATGTTGTTGAAAGTCTGGTCGCCAAGGGCGCGCGGTTCGTCGAGGAAGTCAGCGACATCCCGACCGGGGCGATTGCGGTGTTCAGCGCCCATGGGGTGTCGCGCAAAGTGTGGGATGATGCCGGGGACGGTGACCTGCGGGTGATTGACGCCACCTGTCCGCTGGTCAGCAAGGTGCATAACGAGACCAAGCGATACGCGCGGCAGGGCTATGAAATCATCCTGATCGGGCATCCCGGACACCCGGAGGTCGAGG
This sequence comes from alpha proteobacterium 3107, assembly GCA_001483205.1. Classification (GTDB taxonomy): domain Bacteria; phylum Pseudomonadota; class Alphaproteobacteria; order Rhodobacterales; family Rhodobacteraceae; genus 3107. Next base: position 3,555 of record JPPB01000206.1, on the reverse strand, counting down.
GCACTATGGGCCAGGTGCCCGGCGGCGTGCATCTGGTCTCTGACCTGGCGGATGTGGCGGCATTGCAGCCTGCCGACCCGGAGCGGCTGTCCTATGTGACGCAGACGACGCTCAGCGTCGATGACACCCGCGAAATTATCGCCGCCCTCAAGGTGCGGTTTCCCGGTATTCAGGGCCCCGATGTGAAGGACATCTGCTATGCGACCCAGAACCGTCAGACCGCGGTGCGGCTGCTGGCGGAAACCTCTGACGTGATTCTGGTGATCGGCGCGGATTATAGCTCTAACTCCAACCGCCTGCGCGAGATTGGTGAGATGTCCGGCACCGACAGCTATCTTATTCCCGATGCCGGGAGCCTTGATCCGGCCTGGCTGGATGGGGCGAAGACCGTGGGGGTCACGGCGGGCGCGTCGGCCCCGGAATACCTTGTGCAGGGGTTGATTGAGCGTTTGGAAGAGATGTTCGAGGTCACCGTTTCCGCTTATAAGGGGATCGAGGAGAACGTGACGTTCCGGCTGCCGAGGGAACTGGCAGGGGCAGATGGCGGCAGGGCCTGAGTGCAAGGCATGGGATGAAAGCGCTTGCATAATGGGGTGAAAGCGCTTGCATAATGGGATGAAAGCGCTTGCATAACGGCGCATCACTCCGGCGCGGCGCGGAACAGGCCAACGGCTCGGCCCCTCAGAACACTGCCAACCCCGACCAGCACACAGGCCGCGAATTGCCACCGGGACAGCACCACCCGCTCGGCCAGCGGATCCCGCCTGCGCAGCGCACCCAGCAGTTTCCGCGCGATGGCGATAATCACCGCGGCCTCCATCGCAAAGCGCAGGCCGCGCACCCGCCGGGGCAACGGCTCGGCGCGCGCCAGCAACTGTTCCGTGGCATCAAGGCACCGGTCCAGCACCTGCCGGAGCGCGGCATCCGCGCGGGCCTGCCCCAAAGCCCCGACATCGCCCCCCGCCGCCGCCATCCAGTCCTGCGGCAGGTAAACGCGGTTCAGCGTCTCATAATCCTCGCGGCAGTCCTGAAGATGGTTCAGCACCTGAAGCGCATTGCACAGGGCATCCGATGACGGATAGGCCGCCGCTGATTCGCCGTGCAGGTCGATCAGATAGCGCCCGACCGGGGCGGCCGACAGGTCGCAATAGCCCATCAGGTCATCCCAATCGTCATAGCGCAGTTTTTCGGCATCCTGACGGAAGGCGCGCACAAGGTCGAGGCAATGGCGGTCGCTCACCCCGGTCTCTGTCAGGCTGTGGCGCAGTGCATGGGCCTTGCGGAAGGACGGGGCGGGCGACCCGCCCCCCCGGATGGCATCGGCAAACCCGTCCAAGCGCCTGATCTTTTCAGCCGGGGTCAGGTCGGGCGTGTCGGCAATGTCGTCGATTGCGCGGGCGAACGCATAAAACAGCCTGATATGCGGGCGCAGACGGGGGGGCAGAAGCACCGAGCCGACCGGGAAATTCTCGTCAGCGGCGGATTTGCCGGATGGGGTTTCCACCTCTGCCGTCATGGTCATCGACCGCCTTTTCCGCAAAGCGCGCGCCCCGGCCTGTTTCGCACCGGCCCCATGTCCGGCCCCCGGCCCGGCCCCGGCACGGCACCGCCCGATTCAGGCCGAAAACAGCCGGAACCACCCAAGCGATGAACGGATCAGGCGGCCTTGGCCTCTGTTGTCGCCTCAGCAGCCTCTGCCGCTGCCGCCGCTGCTTCTGCTGCCTGCGCCGCTTCCGCTGCCGCCAGAGCAGCCTGCTGGCGGCGCTCGCTTTCTTCCCGCGACAGCGCGACCGAGGTGCGCACCCCTCTGGACACAAACGCCATCAGGCCCTTGACCACGCGCTCATTGGGGTCGATCCCGGCGCAGGTCAGCACTTCGCGCCCGTCGCGGGACCGCGCCCAGCGGGCAATCTGTTCCGACCCGTTGCCATATTTCCGGTCGTCCGCAATGGCATCATCCAACGCGGCCAAAACCACCGCGGCAAAGAGCTTCTTCGCGCGGTTTCCCTGTTCATGGTTAAAGGCGGCACCATCAACGAAATCCAACATCTCGTCGTCCTTTGAGTCTTACTCTTGTGTTTTCAGGCGTTGTGTCCAGTATGATTATCCTGCCTGATTCGGTATCCTGCTTAACGAATGGCTGCTATGCGCTCAGCGCAATTCCCGTAAGCCTGTCTCGTCATATTGCATGGGTTCTGCCACCCATATATAGGTTGTGCCCGAAAGTCATCAAGATTTTGTCAGGGATTTGGTGAAATGCCGAAAATCAACGGAAATGAAATCCGCCCCGGAAATGTGCTGGAGCACAATGGCGGGTTGTGGGCTGCGGTGAAGGTTGACCACGTAAAGCCCGGAAAAGGCGGCGCTTTCGCTCAGGTGGAGCTGCGTAATTTGCGCAACGGATCAAAGTTGAATGAGCGGTTTCGTTCTGCCGATAAGGTGGAGCGGGTGCGGCTGGAACAGAAAGACCAGCAGTTTCTTTATGAGGATGGCGGGGTGCTGGTGTTCATGGATACCGGCACCTATGAGCAGATTCGCCTGCCGGCGGAGTTGTTGGGAGAGCGCCGCCCCTTTCTTCAGGACGGCATGACCATCGTGGTGGAGTTCTATGAGGATGAGGCGCTCAACGCCGCTCTGCCGCAGAAAGTCACCTGCAAGGTGGTCGAGACCGAGCCGGTGGTCAAGGGCCAGACCGCGGCCAGCAGCTTCAAACCGGCGGTGCTGGAGAACGGGGTGCGGGTGATGGTGCCGCCGTTTGTCGGCCCGGACGAGGAGATTGTCGTCAACACCGAGACGATGGAATATGCCGAACGCGCGTAAAGGGGGCGCGTAAGATCGGCCCGGCGGGGGTCAGTCGGCGGCGCTTTCCGGCTCTGCTTCCACCCCCCACAGGGCGCTCTTGTGTGCCCAACCCTTGTGCCCGTCCGCCGACAGCTCGCACCACCCGGCCACGCAGTCGCCAAGCCGGGCAATCACCCCCAGCTCCAGCCGCGCGTTGATCCGGGTTCCGGTATCGGGGTCATCGCGCAGCGCCAGCAGGTCTTCCTCGACGATCACCGTGCGCACCCCGGACAACAGCGAATAATGCACCCAGCCGCCAGCGCCGTCGCGGTCGCTCACCCGCCGCCAATGGCCGTATTCCGCCGTGATCCGCACCGGCATGTGGCGGCGCCTGAACACCCAGTCGATCCGGTGGGTGAGGCCCGGCCCCCGGCGCACATTTGCCTCTGCCGCCTTGACCGAGACGAAGCGGGGCAGCGGCAGGTTGGTGACGGGGCCGCGCTCCTGTTCCTGTTCCTGCGCCACCGCGCCGCCGGTCCACGCCGCCAGCACCAGAATGCCGATTCCGATCCACTTGCACATGCCTGTCTGCCCTGCCGGTCGCCCGAATGCCCCTGCTGCGTTGCCAACCATGCCACGGGCCGCGCGCGGGGAAAAGCCGGGGCAGGGCGGGCGCGGCCCCGGCGCGCACGGGTGTTGTTATGGCGCGACGGTTGCCGGGGCGCGTTCCGCCGGGCGGAACTGTCCGGCAACCGATGCACCATCATGCGAGAG
>JPPB01000205.1 GCA_001483205.1 alpha proteobacterium 3107 | reverse complement strand
CGCCCCTGTCGCGCCGGAAGCACCCCCCGTATTATCGGGCAAGGAGGACACCAAATGACAGAACAGACGGCCACGGCCACCCTGAGCTTTCACGACAAGACGCTTGAATTGCCGATCTATTCCCCGACAGCGGGGCCGGATGTTATCGACATTCGCCGCCTCTATGCCGATGGCGGGGTCTTTACCTATGACCCCGGCTTTACCTCCACCGCAAGCTGTGATTCCACCATCACATATATCGACGGGGATGCGGGGGAGCTTTTGCACCGCGGTTATCCCATCGACCAGTTGGCCGAGAACTCCCACTATCTCGAGGTTTGCTATCTGCTGCTTTACGGCGAATTGCCGACCGCCGGTCAGTTAGAGGATTTCGAGGGCCGGGTGACCCGGCACACCATGGTGCATGAGCAGATGCACAATTTCTTTCGCGGGTTCCGGCGCGATGCGCACCCGATGGCGACGATGGTTGGTGTTGTCGGGGCAATGTCGGCCTTCTATCACGATTCGCTCGACATATCAGACCCGATGCAGCGGGAAATCGCCTCGGTCCGCATGATCGCCAAGCTGCCGACGATTGCGGCGATGGCTTACAAATATTCCATCGGCCAGCCTTTCGTCTATCCCGACAACACGCTCGATTATGCCTCGAATTTCCTGCGCATGTGCTTTGCGGTTCCGGCAGAGGACTATCCGGTCAACCCGATCCTGAGCCGGGCGATGGACCGCATCCTGATGCTCCATGCCGATCACGAGCAGAACGCTTCGACCTCGACGGTGCGGCTTGCAGGCAGTTCGGGGGCGAACCCGTTTGCTTGTGTGGCCGCCGGGATCGCCTGCCTGTGGGGGCCTGCCCATGGCGGGGCCAATCAGGCTTGTCTGGAAATGCTGAAAGAGATCGGCACCCCCGAGCGTATTCCTGAGTTCATCGCGCGGGCAAAGGACCGGGATGATCCGTTCCGACTGATGGGGTTCGGCCACCGGGTCTATAAGAATTTCGACCCCCGCGCACGGGTGATGAAGCAGTCGGCGGATGAGGTGCTTGACCTTCTGGGGGCGGAAAACAACCCGGTTCTGCACGTGGCCAAAGCGCTTGAGACCGCGGCACTGGCCGACCCGTATTTCGTCGAGAAGAAGCTCTATCCCAATGTTGACTTCTATTCCGGCATTATTCTGGATGCGATGGGGTTCCCGACCTCGATGTTCACGCCGGTCTTTGCGCTCAGCCGCACCGTGGGCTGGATTTCCCAGTGGAAAGAGATGATCGGCGATACCCGGCAGAAGATTGGCCGCCCGCGTCAGCGGTATGAGGGGGAAACCCGGCGCGACTATGTGGATGTGGAGAGCCGTTGAACCGTGGGGGGGTGAGGCCCTGCGCGGCCCGGCCAATATGCAAAGGTCTACGCCCTAGGGAACAAACCCTTCCGGCACGCCAAAGGGCGGCCTGTCCACGCTATCCGTCCCGGTCAGCGCGTGCAGGAACGCGACCAGACTCCCGACCTCGGCATCGCTCAGCGCCGGGAGTGAAATGTCAATCCTGCTCTGTTGACGCCCCATCTCGAACCGGTCATCCCGGATCAGGAAATCCGCTTTCTCCAGCCATGGAACCTTGGGCAGGGCCGCCATTTCGGGTCGCCAGTCCGACAGGCTCTGTCCGGGGTTCAGGTGGTGGCGGATCATGCTGCCCATATCGGGAAAGGCCCCGTTATGGCCATACGGCGCGGTCAGGGCGACATTGCGCAGCATCGGGGTCCGAAAACGATAGGCGTCCTCAAGGCTGTCGCTTTCCCCCATCCGCCCGACATCCCGTGCATACGGATCGAAAGGCCGGGTCCGGCCCGGACCAAAGGGCGGCAGCGCCAGAGCGTAAAACCGCTGATCCGACAGCAACGGGCCGGAGTGGCAGGACGAACATTGCCCCTTTCCGAAGAACAGCTTCATCCCGTCCTTCTGCACAGGCGACAACGCGCCCGCATCCCCGGCCAGGTATTGGTCAAACGGGCTGTCGGTGCTGCGCCATTCCGTGGCGATAAAGGCGGCAAGGGCATTGGCGATCTCGACAATCGTGATGTCTTCGGTGGTGCCGACCCCGGCAAACGCCCCGACCATGGCCGGGCCATAGCGCGGGTCCGTGCGCACCCGTTTGGCCAGAATCGGCCAACCCTTATCGATCCGGTCATGCACGGCCCCCGTAACCTGGTTCTCAGCCACATTCCCGGCCATTTCAAACTGCGCGGTCAGCGGGAAAAGCGCCTGTGCCGCCAGAAGGGAATTGAGACCCTGCGGCAGCCACTCTTGGGCGGGCGAATTGAAACCGTTGCCGTAAATGTCCGAACGGCTGAGCCGCCCGTCGTGAAACAGGGTGTGAATCTCCCGCGCCCCCAGATTCCATAATCCGGGAGCATTCCGGGGAATGCGCTTGCGGATTTTCTGCGCCCCGGTGCCCGGTGTGCGCGCGGGGCCAAGGCCCTGACCGCCCTCGCCAATCCCAAGCGACAGCCCGTCCGAGGTTCCGAAATCCGGATGATGGCAGTGCGCGCAGGAAATATTCCGGTTGCCCGACAGGATCGGATCATAAAATAGCTGATGACCAATGGCCGCCTTTTTCATATCAAAGGGCAGGAAATCGTCATCGGTCAGCGGGCGCGGCACGTCCTGCGCTGATGCTGCCCCGACAAACAAGAGCACAGCAAACCCATGCGTCAGCTTGTTCATGCCTTTGCCCTTTGCCTTTTTGCGACCCCGGCCTTGTGCGAGCTTGAAGACGCCCGCGATCTGATGGAGGCGGGGGCGTTTGGCGCGGCTCGTCAGGCGCTGTTGCCCGCCGCGCGTTCGGGCAATGCCGAGGCCGAAGAGCTTATCGGCGTGATGTATGCCATGGGCCTTGGGGTTGAACAGGATTACCAGCGGGCGTTTGAATGGTATCTGCGCGCCTCGATGAAAGGGCATCCGGGTGCTCAATCCGGTGTTGGCTGGTATTATGAGCTGGGCCTTGGGCTGCCCGCCCCTGACCTTGTGCGGGCTTACATGTGGTATACGCTCAGCGCCATCGGCGGTGATCCCGATGCGGCGATCAGCCTGGAAGAGGTGGTCAAGAAGATGACGCCGGAGCAGATCGAAAAGGCGCATATTCTGGTGAACGATTACAAGGGGTGGATGTATCCCTTTCGCTGACAGGGCCGGGGGGCCGGGGCCGGGCCGCCAAAGCAGCCCGACCCGCTTGTCGGTCAGTTCAGGTCCGCATCACGGGATGCGTTGATCTCTGCCTCGGCCTTGGCCACGGCATCGGTCAGCGCGGTAAAGATTTGATCACCACGGGCCACATTGCTCTGGAACCAGTCATAAACCGGTGTCGCGGCCTGTTTGAACGCCTCTTTCTGTTCGGGCGTCGGCACGTAGAGGTCACCGCCCCCGGCGACGAAATCCTCATAGGCCTGGATCGACTTGCGCTTGGGCGATGCGAATGTCGCCTGTTGCAGGGCATAGAAGCCGTCCACAATGACACGCCGCAGGTCTGCGGGCATGTCCTGGAATTTGGCGTTGCTCATCCACCACAGCGCCCCCATATAGGCGTGGCCGTCCAGGGTCACATACTGAAGCCCGGCATCGGGGAATTTCATCCCCATGATGTCGGTGATCCCGTTTTTGGACCCTTCGACAACCCCGGTCTGGAAGCTGGTGAACAGTTCCGGCCACGGAATCGGTGTCGGGGACGCGCCCAGGGCCTTGACCAGTTCCTGCGGCAGATCGGCAACCACGGTGCGGATCTTCAGCCCTTCCATATCGGCAGGCTCTGCGACCCGGCGCTTGGTGTTGGCAAAGTTGCGCCAGCCGCCGGTGTTGCCGATGGTCATCAGCCGAATGGCCCCGCCCGAATCCTCAAGCGCCATGTCGCGCAGGCTACGGGTGAAGTCGCCAGACAGGACATGCTCGGCAACGCGGTCATCGGCCATCAGATACGGCAGGTCCAGCACCTGCACATAGGGGAAGATGCCCGAGGCCCCGCCCGAGGTGGAGATGTAGATGTCGATGGTGCCGTCAGCGACCCCTTGCAGGCATTCCGCACCGTTCGAGCACAGTTGCGTGCCGATGAACAACTCGACCTCAACAGCCCCGTTCGAGGCATTCTCGACGAAGTTCTTAAAGACGATCAGCCCGTCATAATCCTCGTCATTTTCGTTCGAGTTTGCGGTTGCCCGCAGCGTATAGTCAGCCGCCGTTGCTGCAATGGCCGATGTTGCCACCACCAGCGCAGCGACCGCTGCGGTTTTTGTCAATTTTGTGAGCATCTGTTTCCTCCTTTTGATACTCGTTTCAGTTTGCAAATCCGGTTAGTCTCGGGATGGTCATGGATATTGCGGGAACGTAGGTGATCAGGAAGATCACCGCTATTTCCACCGCCAGGAACGGCAGGATGGCCTTGGCGATGGCCTCAACCCGCTCGCCCGACACGGCGGCGGCCACAAAAAGCACCAACCCCATCGGCGGTGTCGCCAAGCCCACGGTCAGGTTGACGCTCATTATGATCGCAAAGTGGATCGGATCAACGCCCAGACTGGTAAAGATCGGGGCCAGGATCGGGCCAAGGATGATGATCGCCGGCCCGGCATCCAGAAACATGCCGACGATAAACAGCAGAAGATTGATCAGGAACAGCAGGATCAGGGGGTTTTCTGACAGGCTGAGGATCAGCGCCGTAAGCTGTTCGGGGGCGTGGCTCAGGCTGACAACGGTCTTGAACGCCACCGCCGCCCCGACCAGCAGCAGAACAACGGCCGAGGTCATGCCCGCGTTTCCCAGAATTTCGGGAACATCCTTTAATGAGACACTACGCAATACGAAAAAGCCGATGATAAAGGCATAGCCAACGGCCACGGCGGCGGCCTCGGTCGGGGTGAAAATGCCGCCCAGAATACCGCCCAGAATGATGACCGGCGTCATCAGCGGGAAGAACGCCTTCAGGCTGGCCTGTCCGCGTTCGCCCCAGGTGTATTTGCGGCTGGCAACCGGAAAGTCATACCGGTCGGCCATGATCTTGATCATCAGCATCAGGCCAACCCCGACGATGATCCCCGGCACAATCCCGGCCAGGAACAGGGCGGCGACGCTTTCCCCCATCACATAGGCATAGATGATCATTATGCCTGACGGCGGGATGATCGGGCCGATGACCGAACTGGCGGCAGTGATCGCGGCACTGAACCGCCGGGTATAGCCCTGTTTCTCCATCGCCGGGATCAGCATTGACCCAAGCGCCGAGGTATCGGCGACCGCAGAACCGGACAGCCCGGCAAACAGGATCGAGCTCAGCACGTTGACATGGGCGAGCCCCCCGCGCAGATGCCCCATCAGGGCCTGGCTGAACTCGACCAGCCGAAGGGTGATCCCGCCACGGTTCATCAGCTCTCCGGCCAGCATGAAGAACGGAATCGCCATCAGCGGAAAACTGTCCATCCCGTTATAGACATTGCGATAGAGCAGGGTCAGGTCATTCTGCTGCCCGTTCAGCCACAACAGCAAACCCGGCGCGGCCAAGAGGGCAAAGAACACCGGCAGGCCGATCATCAGCATGACCAGAAAGGCGGGAAGGAACCAGACCAGCATCTATTCCGATCCCACGGTTGCTTCGGGGATTTTTGGCAACAGATGCCCGCCGCCGATCATGGTGATGAAAGAGCGGAAAATCAGCTCTATATTGACCGAAATCAGCAGAACCACGCCAACCAGCAATGACGCCATCATCCAGCTTCGCGGCACACGATACCATTCGTCAAAGCCGAAAGAGGCTGGCAGATACAGCGCTGCGGTAGCGAATTTGCCGCCGAACCCCGTTACCTCGGACCAGCCGATGCGCGCGGCCACAAGCAAGACCGCCAGGCAAACCAGCAGCAGACACAGGTTCAGCGCCAGCCCCGGAACACGGGGCAGCATACGCGGCATCATGTCGATGGCAACAAAGCCGCCGCGCCGGAACGCTGTCGGTGCCATCAGCCCGGTCATCCACAACATGCAGAACCGCGCCGCCTCGTCCGGCCACGGCAGCGCATTGCCCAGCACATATCTGAAGAACACCTGCGTCAGGATGGCAACCACCATCAGCGCAATCGCGACAATCCCGATTGCGCGGCCCAGCCGCAGCACGGCTTCGTTCACGAATGCAATCGGCGCAAGCGCCAGTGTCAATCCGCTCATGCGGATACCTCCCGGTTAAAGCTGCGGGTTTTGCCCCGCAATCGTCTTGTTGTCGCGCCTAGTGCCGCGCGAACTGGCCGTATTTTCCGGCGTAAAAGGCCAGGGCGTCCCCATCCGTCATGCTGGCCCGCAGAACCTCCCCCACAACGATAACATGATCGCCCGCGTCATAATACGCATGTTGTTCGCACTCGAACCGGGCCAGACAATCCGGCAGCAGCGGTGTGCCGTTCTCACACCGGTCATGGTCTATCTCGCGCAGGGCATGGGCGTTTCTGGAACAGCCAAAGCACAGTTCTGACTGCCCGGCTGACAGAACGTGAACGCTGAAATGCCGGGCCTTGTGGAAATAGGGAAACCGGCGCGAATTGCGGTCACCCGCCCACATCACCAGCGGCGGGTCAAGCGACAGCGAGGAAAAGCTGTTAGCGGTGATGCAGATCGGGCCATCGTCGCTGTCGCAGGTGACGATGGTGACGCCGGTGGCGAAACGACCGAAAGCATCCCTCAAGGTGCGGGTGTCGTCCTTGCGGGGCACGAAGGCACGCGCCGTTATGGTCTTTGCCGTCATGGTCTTTGGAAGGGCGTTCATCATGGCACCTCTTGCCCAAGCGCCGCCTCGTAAAGGCGGAACCAGGTTTCGCGGTCCAGATCAACGCCCAGCGCGTCAGAGATACGCCTGATGCGGGCCATAGTGTTGGTCCCCAGCACCGGCAGAATCCCGGCGGGATGTGCCAGCAGAAAGGCAATGGCAATGGCGGCACGGTCAACGCCATATGCCGCCGCCACCTCGTCCGCCACCGCCCCCACCGGGGACTCTCCGGCCATCAGCGCCCCGCCCCCCAGCGGCGACCAGGCCATCAGGCGGTGACCATGTTGCTGATGAAAAGCCAGATCGCCATTGGTGAACGGGCTGATCCGGACCAGGGAAATCTCTATCTGGTTGGTCAGCAGCGGCGTTTTCATCGCTGATTGCAGCAATGTCCAGTCCCACGGACGGAAATTGGAAACCCCCACGGCGCGCACCTTGCCACCGGCCACGACCTCATCAAGGACGGCACCGGTTTCATGGTGATCCATCAGCGGGTCAGGCCGGTGGATCAGCAACAGGTCGATATGGTCAATCCCCATTGCGCCAAGCGAGGTCTCGACCGATTTCAGGATATGGGCGCGCGAGGTGTCATAATGTTTGACCTTCGCGTCGGCATAGCGGCCACAGGGGGCAATGATGTCGCATTTGGTGACGATCTCCATCTTTCGGCGCAGGCCCGGATCGGCGCGCAGAGCATGGCCCAGAATCGCCTCGGCCCCGTAATCACCATAGATGTCGGCCTGATCAAAACTGGTGATGCCCTGATCCAGACAGGCCCCGATCTTTGCCCGGACATGGCCGGATGATATGTCGCTGTCATCGCCCAGCCGCCACATGCCATAGACAAGGCGGCTCATTTCCAGACTGTCCGATAGTCTTACACGTTCCATCAGTGGCGAACTCCGTTGCCCAGCGGGGTGGCCGGGATGTCAGCAGGCACCCGCCCGTATGCGTGCGGAAGCGAGCATGTTTTGAGGTTCGGCATGATCCGCGCGCCGAAGTGACGGGCCTCTTCCAGATGCGGATAGCCCGAGAAGATAAAGGCCCGGATGCCCATCTTTTGATAGTCTTCGATTTTCGACATCACCTGATCGGTTGACCCGACAAGGGCCGCGCCGCAGCCTGATCGCGCCCGCCCGACACCGGTCCACAGGCCGGGTTCGACATAGCCGTATTCGTCGGCAAGGTCGCGGCTCTCTGACTGATGCGCCACCCCCAGAGAGGTCGAATCCAACGCGCGCTCCCGTATTGCGCGGCCATAGTCGTCATCCAGCCGAGAGGCAATATGCTCGGCATATTCCTGCGCCTCTGCCTCGGTATCACGGACGATCATGTGAACCCGCAGCCCGTAATCCAGCGTGCGCCCCCTGTCCTCGGCAACCGCGTGAACCGCCTTCATCCGCCCGGCCAGCCGGTCCTGGGTTTCGGGCCACATCAGGTAGACATCGCAATGCTCGCCGCAAAGCTGCAAGGCGGCGGGGGAATAGCCGCCGAAATACAACAGCGGGCCGCCGGTCTGATACGGTTTCGCCGGGTCCGTGGTCAGGCCGGAAAAGCTGTAAATTTGGCCCTCACAGGTGATCTTGTCCTGCGTCCAGGCCTGTTTCAGTATCCCGATGACCTCTCGCGAGCGCTGATAGCGATAGGTGCTGTCGGCCTTTTCCCCCGGAAAATCGGACGAGATGATGTTGACCGTCAGCCGCCCGTTCAGCATGTGATCCAGCGTGGCGATGGTGCGCGCCAGCATGATCGGCTGCATCTCTCCGCAGCGCACTGCCGCCAGCAGGTTGATCCTGTCAGTGATCGGCGCGCAACCGGCGACAAAGCTGAGCGTATCCTGACCGACCTGATAGGATGACGGGCACAGGATGTTTCTGAATCCCTGCGCCTCGGCCTCTTTCACGATCCCGGAACAGTGGCCCCAGCTTGAGCGCAAATCACCGTCAGGCACCCCCAGAAACCGATAGTCGTCCGAGCAGAGCGCCGCGAACCATGAAACCTCGGCCGCATCCAGATCGGGGGAGGTGATGGGAACAATCGTCATCCTGAGCCTTTTGAGCCTTGCTTTGCACCGGGTTATTTTTCTCTTGCATAGCAAGCCCATTCATGTAGATCAATAGTGTATCAATTTTTTCTGCGATCCGTGAGGTGCCGCCGTGACCCCAACCAGCCGAAATCCGAATGCCCTGCCGATCTATGTGCAGATTGCCGAGCTTCTGATCCGCGATATTGCGTCAGGCCGCCTGATCGACGGCGAGCGCCTGCCACCTGAGCGCAAGATGGCTGCCGGGTTGCGGGTGTCGGTCGGCACCTTGCGAAAATCGCTCGCCGAGCTGGAAAAAAGGGGGATGCTGGAGCGTATTCAGGGGTCCGGGAACTATGTTCGGGAAACGGGGGCGCAGAACAGTGTCTATGCCATGTTCCGGCTGGAACTGCCCGAGGGCGGCGGGTTGCCGCGCGCCGACATCCTGTCTGTCGATCACCTGCACAAACCGGCGCATTTGCCCCGTTTCGGCGTGTCGGATACCGGGTCGCGGGTGCGCCGGATGCGCTATCTGAATGACACAATCATCGCTGTTGAGGAAATCTGGCTGGACGAATCGGCTGGACAGATTGACCGGCACCTGCTGTCGGATTCGCTCTATCGCTATTATCAGCACCAGTTGGGGTTCTGGATCACCCGTGCCGAGGATAGGGTGTCCGTCGGCGCGCTGCCTGAGTGGACCCCGGCAGCGTTTACCGGACGCCCCGGCGACACGGCTGGCTATATCGAGCGGTTCAGTTGGTCAGAAAAGGCCGCGCCGGTCGAGTTTTCCAAGACGTGGTTTGACCCGGAGCAGGCCAGATATGTTCAGCGCCTGAAATGACATGAAAGAAGATATGCGCATGACCCGGACCATCTCTTACGGGCTGATCGGATGCGGCATGATGGGGCAGGAGCACCTGCGCAATATCGCACTGCTGCAAGGGGCGCGGGTGGCGGCGATATACGAACCAGATCCCGACATGGCGCAGGCGGGGCAGAAGATTGCGCATCAGGCCGCACTGGTGCCTTCGGTGCAGGATTTGCTGGCGGTTGAGAGCCTGGATTGCATCGTGATTGCCAGCCCGAACCACCTGCATGTGGACCAGATCAGCGAGATTGCCCGGACGCGCCCCCTGCCATTGCTGGTGGAAAAACCGTTGTTTACCGCCCCGGAAGATGCCGCCCGGCTGGCCACGATCAGGCAGGGCTACCCTTACCCTATCTGGGTGGCGATGGAATATCGCTATATGCCGCCGATCTCAGCCCTGATCACCGAGGCAGAGGCGATCAGCGGCGGGGTCAGGATGCTGACCATTCGCGAACACCGGTTCCCGTTTCTTGAAAAGGTCGGCAACTGGAACCGGTTCAACCGCAACACCGGCGGCACTTTTGTCGAAAAATGCTGCCATTTCTTTGATCTCATGCGGCTGATCCTGAAGTCGGACCCGGTGCGGATTGCGGCAAGCGGCGGGCAGGCTGTCAACCATCTGGATGAGCGTCACGATGGCGAAACGCCGGATATTCTGGACCACGGCTATGTGATTGTCGATTTTGCCTCTGGTGCCTGCGCCATGCTGGAACTGTGCATGTTTGCCGAAGGGTCGCGGTATCAGGAGGAAATCTCTGCCGTCGGGCCGGACGCAAAGATCGAAGCGCTGGTGCCGGGGCCGGGGCGGTTCTGGCCCGAAAATCTGGGCGCGCCGCCGGTGCCACGGGTGATCATCAGCCCGCGCAACCCCAAAGGCCCGGTGTCAAGGGATATTCCGGTTGATCCCCGCCTGCTGGAGGCCGGGGACCATAACGGAGCCACTTATTATCAGCATCAGGGGTTTCTGGAGCTTCTGCGCGGCGGGCGGGCAAGGCCGGATGTGTCTTTGGAGGACGGAATATGGGCAGTGCGGATGGGGATTGCGGCGCATGAGGCCCTTACCAGCGGCCAGAGCATTCACCTGAGCGGGTAAAGGCGCGCCTGAAAATCTGTTGATCCGCGTGTTTGATTCGCCTAGGATCACCATCGCCCTTTACAATGCGCAAGTGAATGCGCCCTGTGCTTTCGATGTCATGGCAAACTGCCGGACATCCGTTACGAGGATTGAAACGGGTGCCCGATCCGGGGGCCTGATCGTGAAAGAAATTCGTGGGGGAGGTGTGTTGTTTCACCGGTTCAAGCCATGAATGCGAAAAGGCGTCTGCACGGAATGCGGAACGCCGGGGGCACATGAATGTCGCTGGTCCTGAAGACATTGAGGGCCTTTCCGCGCGGGCGCACGACGGAAGAGCTGATTGTCCTGATCAGGGCCGGTTTCAACCACGATAAACGCATTGCCGCGATTGCCGAGCTGGACGGCCTGCTGCGGGACGGAAGCATCGAAAAGGGAAAGGATGGCCGGTGGCGGACGAAAGGGCTTTCGGTCTTTGAACCCGATGCAAATGCCGGAAAGATGGCACGCTACGTCGCGGACGAAGAGGGCGCGGACATCATTTCCGGCACTGCGGTCACGTTTTTTCGGGAACCCGCCCCGGAAGACATCGGGGAAGAGCCGGAAAGCCCGGAAACGAGTGTCGATCCGAAGGCCCTGCTGCGGTATTGGCGGTCGGCCCTGCGCGCTGATCCGCGGGGCGCGACAACCCAGCCCCCCGACAAGCATGGCATTGAATGGGCCCTGATTTCGGGGCGGGGTCCGGTCGTGCCGGATGAGGGCGAGACCGTTGTCATCAACATCGAATCAGACCGGTTGCCGCCGGAATTTCGCGAAGCCCTCGTGCGCCGTGAGGGGAATGAAAACGGGCTTGCTGTTGGTTGGCCGATGGCTGTCGGGCGCAGGGGCGGCGTGCCAGCCATTCAGCCGGTGGGGCTTCTTGCCGCGACCTGGGAACGGAACGGCGGGGCGCTGACCATCAGGGTTGATGCAGACGACATTCTTGTGAACCCGGATTGGGTGAAGGCGGCGGCCAGGGCCAGCGGCTGGCGTGGTGACGCGCTGGCTGAGCTGTTTGATGCAGGGGGTGGCCCCGGCCTGCGGGCGGCGGAGTTCCTTGACCGGTTGCGCGACGCGGTTGCCAGTCAGGTGCGCGGTCCTCTTACCGGCCAGAATCTGAAGGCCCGGCTGGACCTCTCATCACCGGGTATCCATGACAGCGCCGCCATATTTCTGCCGACGGACTCGTCCTTTACCGCTGGCGCGGCGCGTGATCTGGACAGGATTGCCGCATGGTCGGGCGAAAGGCTTTCCGGCACTGCGGTCTCGCCAATTCTCGGGCTGGAGTCGGGCGCGTGTCCGGTTATTCCGGCGATCAATACCGGTCCGCTCAACGGGGAACAGTTGCGGGCCGTACGCCATGCCTGCTCTGAACCTCTGACCGTTGTAACCGGCCCGCCGGGAACCGGGAAAAGCCAGGCCATCGTATCCATGGCGGCGTCGGTTCTGATGTCGGGCGGCAGTGTGCTTGTCGCCTCCAGGAATCATCAGGCGCTGGATGCGGTTGAGGAGAGGCTGGGCGCGCTTGCCCCCGATGCGCCGTTCGTGACGCGCACACTCAATCCGCACAAGGATATAAACACCGGCTTTGCCGAGGTGGCGAAGCAGCTTGTCAGCCGGGATCACGCGGCCCAGGACGCCCCGGTGGACGAAATCGCCCTGGCGCGTCTGAGGGACAAATCCGCGCTGCGATGCAGGACGATGGACGTGATCGAGGAACGGGCGTCTCTGGAATGTGAAATCGCCGATTTGCTTGAGCGCATTGCCCTGCGGGAACGGTATGAAGCCGAGGCCCCGCAGAGCCAACCGCCGCCAAAGCAGCACAGTTCCGTTCTGAGACGGGTGGTCCTGTTTTTCGCGCGCCTGTTTCGGCGTCCCGGCGGGCCAGCCGTTCAGGGAGAGCACGGCGCACCGGCCACCCTGCCGGAACTGAAGGACCACCTTGAAAAATGCCGCATCCGGCGGGACGCAATAGCCGCATCAGGCGATCCGCTTGCCCTTGGAGAGGAAATCGCCGGGATTGCCCGAACCTCTCTGCCCCGCATTATGGCGCACCGCACGCATCTGACGGAAACGCACCGACGGGAGGTCGCGGATGCTTATGACGACTGGACATTCAGCGGCGGCAAGAGCCATCCGCCCGCAGACTTGTCGCGCTCGGTCATCCGGCACCGCCCCTTGTGGCTGGCGTCTGTCCTCGGAGCACCCAAACGGATACCCCTTGAGGCGGCGCTTTTCGATCTGGTGATCTTTGATGAGGCCAGCCAATGCGACATCGCGGCGGCGATACCATTGCTTGTCCGCGCCCGGCGGGCGGTGGTGGTCGGGGACGACCGGCAGTTGTCGTTCATTGCCGGGTTGGGGTTGGCGCAGGACCGGAATCTGATGTTGGCGCAGAACCTGCCGGTTGCGCAAATGGGCCGGTTCGCGCAAAGCAGACGGTCCCTTTTCGATTGCGCATCGCGGGTGCCCGGTGCCGCACGGGTGACTTTGCGGCATCAATACCGCTCTGCCGGGGACATCACGCGCTATATCAGCGATGACTTCTATGGCGGCCAACTGGAACCCGCATACGATCCCGGCAGCCTTGTCGTGCCAAAGGGCGCAAGACCGGGGCTGGCGTGGGAGCATGTGCCAGCCCCGGCAATACCCCCGAGCGACAATGTGAATCCTGCCGAGGTCACGGCAATCACGGAGCATCTGAAACATGTGCTGCTGCGGCAGGATTACCGGGGCAGTATCGGCGTGGTCACGCCATTCCGGGCGCAGGTTCACATGCTGGAGCAGGCAATCAGGCAGGCAATTCCCGAAACACGGCTGATTGCCGCAGAGTTCAGGGCCGGAACGGCTGACGGCTTTCAGGGGCAGGAACGCGATCTGATCCTGTTTTCCCCCTGTGTTGGCCCACGCAGCCCGCAATCCGGCCTGACCTTCCTGCAACGTGATACCCGCCGCCTGAATGTTGCTATTTCCCGCGCGCGAGCCGTCGCGATGATCTTTGGTGATCTCGGTTTCGCCCGCTCAGGAACGGTGTCCGCGCTCAGGCGGCTGGCGGCCAGAGCGACCGAGGCCCGGACCAAGCGGGGTGAAGGCGTCTTTGAGAGCGATTTGGAGCGGCGGGTCTTCCACGCGCTGAAAAGCAGAGGTCTTGACCCCCGCCCTCAATACGAAATTGCCGGGCGGCGTCTTGATTTCGCCCTGTTCGGTGCCGGTGACATCAGGCTTGATCTCGAAGTCGATGGCCGCCGGTGGCACGAATCTCAGGATGGCCGCCGCAAAACATCAGATTTGTGGCGTGATGAGCAACTGAAAACCCTGGGCTGGCGTGTGCGTCGCTTCTGGGTTGATGACCTCGCAAAAGACATGGAGGGATGCCTTGACATCATCGAAACAGACCTTCGTCAGGTCCAGGGGCCGCACTAGGTTTGCGTCCGTATTGGGTTTGATTGCCGTCGGAGTGGCGGGCTTTCTGATTTTTCAGGTGAATGCTCTTGATCAGAAATACGGGCGCATTGCAGGCGATTTCGACCACTATAC
>JPPB01000204.1 GCA_001483205.1 alpha proteobacterium 3107 | reverse complement strand
CGGGCGGTGCCGGTCTGCGCGCGACACTGGGCATGGCCGAGCAGGGGCTGCGCACGGCCTGCGTGACCAAGGTCTTCCCCACCCGGTCGCACACCGTTGCGGCGCAGGGGGGGATTGCGGCCTCGCTCGGCAATATGGGGCCGGACAACTGGCAGTGGCACATGTATGACACGGTGAAAGGATCGGACTGGCTGGGTGATACCGATGCGATGGAATATCTGGCCCGCGAAGCCCCGAAAGCCGTCTATGAGCTGGAACATTACGGGGTGCCGTTTTCCCGCACCGAAGAAGGCAAAATTTATCAGCGTCCTTTCGGCGGCCATACCACCGAGTTCGGCGAAGGCCCCCCGGTGCAGCGCACATGCGCGGCGGCTGACCGCACCGGCCATGCGATCCTGCACACGCTCTACGGGCAATCGGTAAAGAACAAGGCAGAGTTCTATATCGAGTATTTCGCCATTGATCTGGTGATGACCAAAGACGGGCGGTGCCAGGGTGTTGTCTGCTGGAAGCTCGATGACGGCAGTTTCCACGTCTTCAGCGCCCGAATGGTGGTGCTGGCGACCGGCGGCTACGGGCGTGCCTATTTCTCGGCCACCTCTGCCCATACCTGCACCGGTGACGGCGGCGGCATGGCGGCGCGGGCGGGGCTGGCGCTTCAGGATATGGAGTTTGTTCAGTTCCACCCCACCGGCATCTATGGCTCCGGCTGTCTGATCACCGAGGGCGCGCGCGGCGAGGGCGGCTATCTGACCAATGCGGAAGGCGAGCGGTTCATGGAACGCTATGCGCCGCAATACAAGGATCTCGCGCCGCGCGATTATGTGTCCCGGTCGATGACCATCGAGATACGCGAGGGCCGGGGCGTCGGCGCAGAGGGCGATCATATCCACCTCAACCTCAGCCACCTGCCGGCGGACGCGCTGGCCGAACGTCTGCCCGGCATCTCGGAAAGCGCGCGGATTTTCGCCGGTGTTGATGTCACGCGAGAGCCGATCCCGGTTTTGCCGACGGTGCATTACAATATGGGCGGCATTCCGACCAATTACTGGGGAGAGGTGATCAACCCGACCGGGGATGACCCGAATGCCGTTCTGCCGGGGTTGATGGCGGTGGGTGAGGCGGGTTGCGCGTCTGTCCACGGGGCGAACCGGCTGGGGTCCAATTCGCTGATTGATCTGGTGGTCTTTGGCCGGGCCGCTGCGCTGCGCGCGGGGCAGGTGGTTGAGAGGGACGCGCCGAACGAGGCGCTGAACCGGGCTTCGGTGGATCAGGCGTTTGACCGGTTTGACCGTTTGCGCCATGCCTCGGGCGGCGCGCCAACCGCCGAATTGCGGCTGGAGATGCAAAAGACGATGCAGGCGGATGCGGCGGTGTTCCGCACCTCAGAGACCCTGAAAGCGGGGGTCGGCAAGATGACCGCGATTGCCGCGAAACTGGAGGATGTGCATGTGACCGACAGGACGCTGGTGTGGAACTCTGACCTGATGGAGACGCTGGAGCTGGCCAACCTGATGCCGAATGCGCTGGCGACGATCTGCGGGGCAGAGGCGCGCCATGAAAGCCGGGGCGCGCACGCGCATGAGGATTTTCCTGAGCGCGATGACAAGAGCTGGCGCGTCCACACCATCGCCCGGGTCAATGGCGGCAAGGTGGCGCTCAGCTATCGCCCGGTGATCACCGAGCCGCTGACGACGGAAGAGGGCGGCGGGATTTCGCCCGCGAAAATCGCGCCGAAAAAGCGGACGTTTTGAGGGGGCGCGGCGGGGTTATGGGGGATACCTTCGCGCCGTTCAGGCTATTCGAGAGGCAGCGGGCACCATGATCGTTGCAAATCTGGCGACATATCCGCCGCGCCGCCGGAACCTCATGCGGGTCGTGGCCGATATTGCGCCCCAGGTGGACAGGCTGAATGTCATCCTCAATCAGTATGACCGCGTGCCGGAGGCCCTGAGCGCGTTCGGGAATGTTGTGCCGCTCATCCCCGGTGAAGACACCAAGGACACGGGAAAGTTTTATCCGGATGTTTCCGGCGCGCAGTGGGTGTTCATGGTTGATGACGACATCCTTTACCCGGCGGATTTTATCGCCCGAACCTTGCGTCTGGCGCGGGAAACCGGGATTGATCGCTTCTGCGCGGGCTATCATGGTTCGCTTTATCTGAGACGCCCGAAACCGAAATATCTGCTCAGGCCCCGGCGTTATGTCCGGGAGGCGAAAAAGCGAATGGGAGAACGCAGACATGTTTTCTCGGCTCACCGCGCCTTAAGGCGCTCAACCATCGTGGAGCAGATCGCGACCAATGCGGCGGTCATGCCCGCAAGCCTGTTTCCGGGCTATGAATATATGAAAGGATCAAAGCAGTTCGTTGATGTTCGGCTGGCGCGGTGGTGTCACGAAAACGATATTGCGTGCATCTGCCTGAAACGTCCGAAAGGCTATCTGAAAACCGTTTCTTTTGAAGAAAGCATATTCAAGGGGTTCACAATCCATAACCATTGCCATGTGATCGACGAGATACAGCAATTCGCCGCCAAAGTGCCGGATGCGGGAAAAAAGCTGTAACCCATGAGAAAGACCTCTGCATAAGGGTGTGACTGAGAAAAATTCGGGCCACTGAGTCAAAGCACCTTACATAGCTCAGGCTGTTCCTCTCATTAGCATAAGCAATACAGCAAGTT
>JPPB01000203.1 GCA_001483205.1 alpha proteobacterium 3107 | reverse complement strand
TCCGCCCGTTCGGCCCTGAAACGGTCCACCGGACCGTTTCCGAGACGGGCCTCACCCCCCGGCAGGCGCCCAAAACGTCTCAACTTGTTGGAGCGTATGGATTTTATGGAAAGACCATCGCCAGTGTGAACTGTCGCAGAAAGCGCCCGCCCAGGCAGGCGGCTGCCCGGCTCAGCCATCATGCAGAGGTCATTTCAATGGCCGAAGGCGTTTTCGATCACCCGCACATGGCCCGAGCCATCAACCAGCGCCACATCCAGCCGCGCCTCGGTCAGCCGTCCCCCGGGCCGGGTTGCCAGAAACTCCGAGGCCGCGGCCCGGATGCGGGCCATCTGACGCGCGCCCAGACGATGCGCGGCGGCATCAAAGCTCCGGCCTTTCTTGACCTCGACAAAGATCAGCGCGCCGCCGTCCTGCTCAAAGATCAGGTCCACATCTCCGCCCGCCCCGCGCCAGCGCCGCGCACACAGGCGCATCCCAAAAGCCTGATAATGCCGCGCCACGGCTTCCTCGGCGGCAAGGCCCGCGTGATAAGAGGTAAGGCCGCTCATTCCCCGCGCGCCTCTATCGCCAGCGCCGCCTGATAGACCCGACGGCGCGGCAGGGACAGGCGGGCAGCGACATGGGCGGCGGCGTCCTTCACACGCATCGTCTTCAGGGCGTCTTTCAGGGCGGCCTCGATACTTTCCGCGTCCGCAACCGACCCGCCCGCGCCCTTTTCGATCAGCAGCACGATTTCGCCCTTCACGTCCCGGTCCGCGAATGCCTCTGCCAGGTCGCCCAGGGTGCCGCGCAGGGTTTGCTCGAATTTCTTGGTCAGTTCCCGGCACAGCGCCGCCCGCCGGTCGCCGCCGAAACACGCCGCACAATCCGCCAGCGTCGCCCGAATGCGCCGGGGCGATTCATAAAACACCAGCGTCGCCGGAACCGGCGCGAGTTCCCGCAGGAACCGCAGGCGGGCGGGCCGCGCGCTCGGGGGAAACCCGGCAAACAGAAACCGGTCCGTCGGCAGCCCGGCAACCGTCAGCGCCGCAATCATCGCCGACGGCCCCGGCACCGTGGTCACCGGCAGCCCGGCAGCAATCACCGCCCGCGCCAGCCCGAAACCGGGGTCAGAGACCAGAGGCGTGCCGGCCTCTGACCCATAGGCCACGGATTTCCCCGCCGCGATGTCCTGCACCAGCCGCGCCACCACCTGCGCGCCGCTGTGGTCGTGACAGGCAATCATCCGCCGCCCCCCGGACCCGATGCCGTGAATGTCCATCAGCCTGCGCAGGGTGCGCGTGTCCTCGGCGGCAATCACGTCTGCCGATGCCAGCACATCAAGCGCCCGGAGCGTAATATCCCGCGCCGCGCCGATCGGTGTCGCCACGAAATAGAGGCCGGGGGAAAGCGGGGTTTTCGACCAGGGGGCGCTGTTCATCTGCGGCTCATCATTTACAGTTCGCGTTCGAGGGCTTAGTCTGCCCGTGCCATTACTCCACACAGGGGGAAAAGCCGTGCCCATGTTCGCCGTTTTGAATGCCGCCCGCAAGCCACCGGGCCTTATTGCGTTTGTGCTGAGCCTTGTGGCGCTGGCGGCATGTGTGCCTGCCACCACGGGCGGCGGGTTGGCCGTCAACCCGGATCGTCCGATTCCCGTTGCCCTGCTGGTGCCGGGGGATTCGCCCGTTCCCAGCCACGCGGTGATCGCCCGAAGCCTTGAAAACGCGGCCCGGATGGCGATTGCCGATCTGGACGGCGCGCGCATTGACTTGCGCGTCTATCCGACGGCGGGCCAGCCGGGGCGCGCGGCAGAAGCCGCCAGCCAGGCCGTCGATGACGGGGCGCGGATCATCCTTGGCCCGGTCTTTGCCGAGGCCGCAAATGCCGCCGGGCTTGCGGTTGCCGGGCGCAATGTGAATGTCCTGTCTTTTTCCAACAATGCCGGGATTGCGGGGGGGAATGTCTTTGTTTTGGGCAATACCTTTCGCAATACCGCTGACCGGCTGGCGCGATTCGCGGTGCAGCAGGGCAAAGGCGACGTGATGATCGTGCATGGGCTGGACACGGCAGAGACCATCGGGCGCGATGCGATTGCCGGGGCGGTGACGCGGGCGGGCGGACAGGTGATGGCGGTTGCCTCGTTCGGGATGTCGCAGACCGGGCTGATCGACGCGATTCCGCTGATTGCGGAAGAGGCTGGCCTGTCCGGCGCGCAATCGGTGTTTCTGACCTCGGGCACCGACGGGGCGCTGCCGCTCTTGACCCAGCTTCTGAAGGAAAACGGCATCACCCCGGAGACGACGCAGTATATCGGTTTGCGCCGCTGGGACATCCCGGCCTCTGCCCTGGCGTTGCCCGGTGTTCAGAACGGTTGGTTTGCGCTGCCTGATCCCGGCCTGACCGCGCGGTTCAATGACCGCTATACCCTTGCGTTCGGGGAACCACCGCACCCGATTGCCGGTCTTGCCCATGACGGGATTGCCGCCATCGGCGCGCTGGCGGCGGCAGGGCGGTCGGACGCGCTGACCGGGGCGGCGCTTTCCCATCCCGCCGGGTTTGTCGGCGTGAACGGGGTTTTCCGCCTGTTGCCCGACGGCACCAATGAGCGCGCGCTTGCCGTTGCCATGATCGAGGACGGGCAGGTGGTCATCATCGACCCCGCGCCCGGAAGTTTCGGCGGTGCCGGGTTCTGACCTGTGTGTGG
>JPPB01000202.1 GCA_001483205.1 alpha proteobacterium 3107 | reverse complement strand
GATACGCCCTTATACAGAGGTCTTGCCCTTATCCGCGGATAAGCCCCAACCTTACCCGCGGATAAGGTGCGGCCCTGTTTGCCGGGCTATGAACACCCCGAAAACCCGCGCCCGCCCCGGCAGGCGCTGCTTGGGCAGCAAGCGCCGGGCGGGGCGTTTTGGAGGCGATACACCCTTATCCGCGGGTAAGGTGTGCCACCGGCCCAAGCCAATAGGTCAGAGATGCTGACCTTATCCGCGGATAAGCCCCCCCGCCCGCACTTTGGGGCCTCGCCCGTTCGGCCCTGAAACGCTCCACCGGACCGCTTCCGGGACGGGCCTCACCCCCTCACTTCCGGCCCGCGCCGCGCCCGAAATCCGGCGCATCCGTATCCTGCCCGGCCTCGACAATCCCGCGCCGAACCATCCGGGTGCGGCTGAAATACTCGAACAGGCGCGCGCCGTCCCCGGTGCGGATCGCCCGCTGCAACGCGAACAACTCCTCGGTAAAGCGGCCAAGAATTTCCAGCGTCGCATCCTTGTTGTTCAGAAACACGTCCCGCCACATGGTCGGGTCAGAGGCCGCAATCCGGGTGAAATCGCGAAAGCCCGCCGCCGAGTATTTGATCACCTCGCTGTCCGTCACCCGGCGCAGGTCATCGGCCACCCCCACCATCGTATAGGCGATCAGGTGCGGCGCGTGGCTGGTGACCGCCAGAACCAGATCATGGTGGTCGGCGCTCATCCGCTCTGTCTCTGCCCCCATCCCGCGCCAGAGGCTTTCCAGCCGCCCGACAGCGGCGGGGGCGCTGCCCGGCTGCGGCACGATCAGGCACCAGCGGTTATCGAACAGCTCGGCAAATCCGGCCTCGGGGCCGGAGCGCTCGGTCCCCGCCAGCGGGTGGGCCGGAACGAAATGCACAGTCTCCGGCAGATGCGGGGCGACCGCCGCAACCACCGCCTGCTTGACCGAGCCGACATCGCTGACCGTTGCCCCCGGTTTCAGATGCGGGCCGATGGCGCGGGCGACGGCCTCCATCGCCCCCACCGGCACACAGAGCACCACCAGATCGGCCCCCTCAACCGCCTCTGCCGCGCTGTCGGCAACCCGGTCGCACAACCCGATCCGGCGCGCCGCATCACGTGTGCCGGCAGAGCGTGCCGTGCCGACAATTTCCCCGGCCAGCCCGCCGCGCTGCATCGCCCGGCACATCGAGGACGCAATCAGCCCGAGGCCGATCAGGGCGACGCGCTCATAAATCGGGGGGGTCATCGCGGCACCTTTCGGAAATCGGCAATCGCGGCGGCCACCCGGCGGCAGGCGGCCTCGTCGCCGATGGTGATGCGCAGGCAATGGGGCAGCTTATAGCCCGCCGTTCCGCGCACGATCAGGCCCCTTGACTGCAAAAAGGCGTTGCAGGCTGTTGCCTCGTCTGCGTCCCTGAACCGGGCGAGGATGAAATTGGCGAAAGACTTGTCCGAGGGCACCCCCGCCCCGGCAAGCGCATCTGCAAGCCAGGCCCGCATCCGGGCGTTTTTCTCGCGGCAGGTGCGGGCATGGTCGCGGTCCCGCAACGCCGCCTCGGCCGCATCAAGCTGTGCTGTGGACAGGTTGAAGGGGCCGCGCACCCGGTTGAGTGCGTCGATCACCGGAGCGGGGCCATAGCCCCAGCCGACGCGCAGCCCGCCAAGCCCGTGGAGCTTGGAGAATGTGCGGGTCATCACCACATTCCCGCGGTTTTCCACCAGCGACGCGCCGCCGTCAAAGCCCCCGATATATTCGGCATAGGCCCCGTCGAGCACCAGCAGCGCCTGTTCCGGCAGGCCCGCCGCCAGCCGTTCCGTCCCGGCGGCATCAATCATTGTGCCGGTGGGGTTGTTCGGGTTGGCGACAAAGACAAGCCGGGTGCGCAGGGTGCAGGCGGCGAGAATCGCATCGACATCGATCACCCGGTTGTGTTCTGCCGCCTCTACCGGTGTTGCCCCGGCAGCCAGTGCCGATATGCGATACATGGCAAAGCCGTGTTCGGTGTGGACCACCTCATCCCCCGGCCCGGCATAGGTCTGACAGAGAAGCGAGATGATTTCGTCCGAACCGGCCCCGCAGATCACCCGCTCCGGGTCCAGCCGGTGGATGTCGCCGATGGCGCGCCGCAGGCTGGCGTGATCGCTGCCGGGATAGCGGTGCAGGTCGTGCGCAGCGCGGCGGAAGGCCTCTTTGGCGGCGTCCGGCGGGCCAAAGGGGTTTTCGTTGGACGAGAGCTTGATCGGGTCGGTGATGCCGTCAAGCGTCGCCTGCCCGCCCTGGTAGGGGGTGATGTCCATGATCCCCGGTCGGGGTTGAATGGTGCTGTTCATCCGGCGCTCCCGCGTTGCAGGGGGGTTCTACAGGCCGGACGCGGGCAAGGCCATACGGAAAAATGTGGTGCGGGGATGGGAAGGCTTGAGGGGCGGACCCTGGGCAGGCCCGGCAAGGGCGCGCGCGCCGTCCACCCCATTGAGGGGTGAGGCCCGTCTCGAAAACGGTCCGGTGGACCGTTTCAGGGCCGAACGGGCGGAGCCCAAGGCGCGGCCCGGTCTTGCGACCGGGCGGGGCATTTGGGGGGCTATACAGCCTTATGCAAGACCTCTGCATAATGGTGTAGCCGGGCAGCCGCCTGCCTGGGCGGGCGCTTTTCCCGACAGTCCACATTGGCGATGGTCTTGCCATA
>JPPB01000201.1 GCA_001483205.1 alpha proteobacterium 3107 | reverse complement strand
ATCCGCGGATAAGCCCCGGCCCGGCCCGAGCCAATAGGTCAGAGGTCTTGCCCTTATCCGCGGATAAGCGGCGAACCCCACTCCCCCCATCGGCATCAGGTCAATTCCCGCCATTGACAATTCCCCCCTCGCCGCCAAATCTAACGCCGCCACAAAATCGCACAAAGCCGAAAGGAACTCCATGCCCGTCGTTGTCGTCGAATCGCCCGCCAAGGCCAAAACCATCAACAAATACCTTGGCAATGACTATACGGTGCTGGCCTCTTACGGGCATGTGCGCGACCTGCCTGCCCAGGATGGCTCGGTCAATCCCGATCAGAATTTCGAGATGAAATGGGAGGTCGGCAGCAGCTCGCGCAAGCATATCAAGGCGATTGCCGATGCGCTGAAAGAGGATGACACGCTGATTCTCGCCACTGACCCGGACCGGGAAGGCGAGGCGATAAGCTGGCATTTGCAGGAAACGCTGACAAAGCGCCGCGCGATCAGGGCATCAACCGATGTCAGGCGTGTGGTTTTCAACGCGATCACCAAATCCGCCGTGACCGAGGCGATGAAAACCCCGCGCACCGTCGATGCGCCGCTGGTCGAGGCCTATCTTGCCCGCCGCGCGCTGGATTATCTGGTGGGGTTCACCCTGTCGCCGGTTCTGTGGCGCAAGCTGCCGGGGGCGCGGTCGGCGGGCCGGGTGCAATCGGTGTGCCTGCGCCTGATTGTCGAGCGCGAGATGGAGATCGAGGCGTTCCGCACCCGCGAATACTGGTCAGTCGGGGCGGTTCTGACCACACCGCGCAGGCAGACATTCGAGGCCCGGCTGACGGTGCTGGGGGGGCGGAAGCTCGGCAAATACGACCTTGAGAGCCAGGCCGCCGCAGACCTGGCGGTGCAGGCGGTGCGGGCGCGCGCGCTGACCGTCACATCGGTCGAGGCGAAACCGGCGGCCCGAAACCCCGCGCCACCCTTTATGACATCGACGCTTCAGCAGGAGGCCAGCCGCAAGTTCGGCTTTGGCGCGCGCCAGACCATGAGCACCGCCCAGAGGCTCTATGAAGCGGGCTTTATCACCTATATGCGGACCGACGGCATCGACATGGCCCCCGAAGCGGTGATGGCGGCACGGGACGAAATCCGGGCGCGCTATGGCGGGGACTATGTGCCCGCCGCGCCGCGCATGTATAAGAACAAGGCCAAAAACGCCCAGGAAGCCCATGAATGTATCCGCCCCACGGATATGTCGCGGGATCCGGGCAAGCTGACCGGACTGGCGAAAGACCAGCGTGACCTCTACGGTCTGATCTGGAAACGCACCATTGCCAGCCAGATGGAAGCGGCGCGGCTGGAACGCACGACGGTCGAGATCAGCAGTGCCGACGGGCAGGTCGGGCTGCGCGCCACCGGGCAGGTGGTGCTGTTTGACGGCTTTCTCCGGGTCTATGAGGAAGGCCGCGATGACAGCGCTGCGGCGGGCGATGACAGACTTCTGCCCCAGGTGACGGCGGGGGAGCCGCTTGAGAAAGGCGACATCACCCCCGAACAGCATTTCACCCAGCCGCCGCCCCGCTATACCGAGGCAACACTGGTCAAGAAGATGGAAGAGCTGGGCATCGGGCGGCCCTCGACCTATGCCTCTGTGGTCACGACCATTCAGGAACGCGGCTATGTGCGCAAGGACAAGAGCCGCCTGTTCCCCGAGGATAAGGGGCGGCTGGTCACCGTTTTCCTGACCAATTATTTCCGCAAATACGTGGGCTATGGGTTTACCGCCGATCTTGAGGCAGAGCTTGACCGGATTTCCGCCGGGGATGCGGATTACAAGGCGGTGCTGTCGCAATTCTGGCGGGATTTCTCGGCGGCCATCGCCGAAACGTCCGAGCTGCGGATCACCGATGTGCTGGAGAAGATCAACGAGGTGCTGGAGCCGCACCTGTTTCCGCCCGGCGAGGACGGGGCCGATCCCCGCCTGTGCCCCCATTGCGGGGCCGGGCGGCTGTCGATCCGCACGGCGCGGGCCGGGGGCGCGTTTATCGGGTGCTCGAATTATCCCGAGTGCCGGTTTACCCGCCCCTTTGGTCCGCCGGGGGACGGGGACGGGCAGAACGGCCCCGACGACAGGGTTCTGGGCGATGACGGCGGCGATGCGATCTCTTTGCGCAATGGCCGGTTCGGGCCTTATGTGCAGCGGGGCGAGCCGGGTGACGGCGGGACGAAACCGCCCCGCGCCAGCCTGCCCAAGGGGTGGTCGCCGGACGACATGACGCTCGAGAAAGCGCTGATGCTGCTTGATCTGCCGCGCGAAATCGGGCCGCATCCGGAAGACGGCGCAATGATCGAGGCGGGGATTGGCCGCTATGGTCCCTTTGTCCGGCACGGGCGGCTCTATGCCAACCTCAAGGACGTTGAGGATGTTTTCACCATCGGCATGAACCGGGCGGTGGAAGAGCTGGCGCGAAAGGCTGCCTCTCGCGGGAACGGTCGCGCGGGGGCGATGAAACCGCTGAAGGCGCTGGGTGAGCACCCCGAAAGCGGCGGCGCGGTCAATGTCATGGACGGGCGATACGGGCCTTATGTGAAGTGGGAAAAGGTGAATGCCACTCTGCCGGGGGATATGAACCCGGCGGATGTCACCATCGAGATGGCCGTGCAACTGATCGCCGAGAAGGCGGCGAAAAAGGGAACGCGGCGGCGGCGGAAATCGTGAGCCTGCGGGGGTGAGGCCCGCTTCGGAAACGGTCCGGGGGACCGTTTCAGGGCCGAACGGGCAGAGCCCGATGACGGCGCGGCGGACCATCAGGGAACAAGTCGCCAAACCTGACCTTATCCGCGGATAAGCTGCGCCCCCCCCGAAAGGCCGCGTCCGGCCCGCACGGGTAGGCGCGAACGCGCCGCCCTGTGGGGGGGTGAGGCCCGGCGCAAGCGCCGGGCGGGAACAGGGCCGGGACTTGGACTCAAAATCCGGGCGTCAGGCTATAGGTCAGAGGTCTTGCCCTTATCCGCGGATAAAGACCTCTGCATAAGGCTGTATCGCCCCCAAAACGCCCCGCCCGGCAGAATGCCGGGCAGCGCCCGCCCCGCCCCATGGCGGGCGCTTTGCACCCGCCGGGCCGGGCGCTGCCCTCTCTCTTGAAGCCCCGCCCTTCGTCCTTGCCCCCCGCCCGGTCGTAAGACCGGGCCGGGCCGCCCACCCCATTGAGGGGTGAGCGGCGCGTGCCCCCTATGCGGGCCGGACGCGGCCTTCCGTGCTGTTCGCTGTCCCGGCAAATTGGGCCATGCCTTATCCGCGGATAAGGGTGTATCGCCCCCAAAACGCCCCGCCCGGCGGAACTGCCCAGGCAGCGCCCGCCTGGGGGCTCCGCCCGTTCGGCCCTGAAACGGTCCCCCGGACCGTTTCCGAAGCGGGCCTCACCCCATGGCGGGCGCTTTGCTTCCGCCGGGTCGGGCGCTGCCCTCTGTTCTGAAGTCCCGCCCTTCGTCCTTGCCCCCCGCCCGGTCGTAAGACCGGGCCGGGCCGCCCACCCCTCAATGGGGTGGCGTGGTGCGCACCCCCCCTTGTCGGGCCGGATACGGCCTTGCAAAGACCTCTGCATATTTGCTTGGGCCGGGCAGATGGTCCGGCCACTGACGCGCCATCATGCAGAGGTCTTTTCCGGGGTCAGCCGCGTGGCCTCTTCCGGCCCTTCGTCATCAAAGTCCGCCCCAAGGGTTTTCGTCGTCTTCGCGCCCAGGGTCTTCAGCGTCTCCACCTGCCCGAGCACATTGCCGCGCCCTCTCGAAAGCTGCCCGAAAGCCTTCTGATGTGCCTCCTGCGCCTTACCAAGGTGTTCGCCGACGGCCTCCATATTCTTGACAAACCCGGCCACCTTGTCGTAAAGCCGCCCCGCCCGCCGGGCGATCTCTTCGGCATTCTTGCTCCGCCGCTCCACATCCCACACATTTTTGATCGTCCGCAGCGCCATCATCAGCGTCGTCGGCGTCGCGATCATAATATTCTTCCCAAGCGCGTATTCCGTCAGCCCGCTGTCTTCGTGCAACGCCTCTGCCAGCGCGCCCTCAATGGGCACAAACAGGATCACGTAATCGACCGTAAAGCCCTCGGCGCTCTGATACCCCTTCCCGGCCAGCCCGTCGATATGCGCGCGCAGGGATGCGACATGCCGTTTCCGCGCCGCCTCAAATGCCGCATCCGTTTCCGCATTGACCGCATCGGTATAGGCGAGCAGAGACACCTTGCTGTCGATCACCAGCGTCTTTTGGCCGGGCATATTGACCACCACATCCGGCTGCATCCGGTGGCCTTCGGCATTCGTTCGGCGGGCCTGGGCCTCGTATTCCTCCCCCTCGCGCAGACCGGAGCGCTCAAGGATGGTTTCAAGGATCACCTCTCCCCATGCGCCCTGTTTCTGCCGGTCGCCTTTGAGCGCGCGGGTCAGGTCGGTCGCTTCCTGCGAGATTTTGGCCGATTGTTCGCTGAGGTTCTTGATTTCGGTCTCAAGATCCTGCCGGTCCTTGGTTGCCTCCCGGTGAATGTTTTCGAGCTTTTCCCGAAAGCTGCCGACATCCTTGGTCAGCGGCTTCAGGGTTGCGTCGAGCTTTTCAATATTGGATTTCGCAAACGCCTCGCCCTGGGTTTTCAGCGCCTCCTGCGCCAGTTCACGGAATTTGCTTTCCATGTCCTGGCGCATCCCGGTCAGCATCGCGAGTTTTTCCTCATGTGCTTTCCTTGTGTCTTCCATAGCCGTTTCCAGACGCGCGATGGTGCCGGTCATCTGCTGCTGCTTTCGGGCCTCTTCGTCCAGTCTGGCCCTGAGCTTTGACAAATCCCCGTTCAGGCGGTCGATTTCCGCCTTCCGCTCCCCGGCCAGCGCCCCGTCGCGGGCGGCACCTTTCTGGGCCTCGCGCAGGGCAGTGTCCTGTTCGGCCAGTGCCTGTTTCAGGGCGGAAATTTCGGCCCGCGCCGGGCGGCGAAACAGCAGGGTCAGGCCCAGAGCGCCGCACGCACCGGCAATCAGCCAGAAGAATTGTTCCATGATGCACCTTTCGTTTTCCGTTCCGCGCGAGGCGAGGCCGCCACGTGTGGCATCAGCATACGGGGCCTCTGCATATTGGCCAAGCCGGGCGGACAAGTTGGCCACCGGCGCGCCATTATGCAGAGGTTTTGGAATCACGGCCCCCCCTTGCGCGGCTCCCTCAGCATTCACAGCGGCAGCATGGTCGTCGATTTCAGCTCTTCCATCGACAACAGCGCGGTGACATTATAGATGCGCACCTCGGCAATCAGTGCCTGATAGAAATCGTCATAGGCGCGGGCGTTCTTCACCCGAACCTTGAGGATATAGTCAATGTCACCGGCCAGCCGGTGCGCCTCCATCACCTCGGGCCGGTCATGCAGGGCCTCAAGAAACCGCTTCTGCCAACCGGCCTCATGCTCTGAGGTGCGGATCAGCACGAAAAAACAGGCCTCCAGCCCCAGCGTTTCCGCATCCAGAATCACCGTCTGCCGCCCGATGATCCCGGCCTCCCGCATCCTGCGAATCCGGTTCCACACCGGCGTTCTGGACGACCCCACCCTGCGCGCGACCTCATCCAGAGACTGCCCCGCATCCCGCTGCAACTCGGCCAGAATCCTGCGATCCGTGTCATCCATGCGAATATCCATCCCCTGATCCCGGCAAAACCGGAATGATCGTCCCTCTTCCCGGCGATACCGCCGACAATTCTTCTTATTTTCCGCCGCATCTGGCACATAAACGGGAAAATATCCTATATCAACCCTGAAAATCGCATCCGGGACCGCCCACATGAAACACTTTCCCGTCTTCCTGGCCGTCGAGGGCCGCCGCATCGTCGTTTCCGGCGGGGGCGAAGCGGCTGTTGCCAAACTGCGCCTGCTGATGAAGACCGACGCGCGGATAGCGGTTTTCGCTGATGCCCCCGCGCCGGAGATCGAAACCCTGGCCCGAAGCGGAAAGATCACGCTTGTCCGCCGTGCATTCGCGCCCGGTGACACAGCCGGGGCGGTGCTGTTCTATGCCGCCAATGAGGACGCTGCCGAGGACGCCCGCGTAGCCGCGCTCGCAGAGGCCGGGGGCGCGCTGGTCAATATCGTTGACAACCTTGAGGACAGCCGGTTCATCACCCCGGCGATCGTGGATCGTGACCCGGTGACGGTGGCGATCGGCACCGAAGGGGCCGCACCGGTGCTGGCCCGTGCGATCAAGGCAGAGCTTGAGGAACGGTTGCCGCCGGTGCTGGGTGTGCTGGCCCGTTTCGGCAAGGCGTTCCGCAAGCGGGCCGAGGCGCTGCCGTTCGGGGGCAGGCGGCGGGCGTTCTGGGCGGACTATTATTTCCGCGCCGGTCCTGCGGCGGTTGAAACTGGCGGAGAGGCGGCGGTGCGCCCGGCGCTTGATGCGCTCTTGACCCGGCATCTGGCGCGCCAGCCCCGCGCCGGTCGTGTTGATCTTGTCGGGGCCGGGCCGGGCGACCCGGAACTGCTGACGCTCAAGGCCCGCAAGGCGCTGGATGCGGCGGATGTGGTGATCCATGACCGTCTGGTCGCGCCGGAAATCCTCGAACTCGCCCGGCGCGAGGCGATCCTGCTGGAGGCAGGCAAGGAAGGCTTTGGCCCCCACACCCCGCAAGAGACGATCAACGCGGCGATGATTGGTCATGCGCGGAAGGGTCTGCATGTGGTGCGGCTGAAATCCGGCGATCCGGGGGTCTTCGGGCGCTTGGATGAAGAGATCGGGGCGCTGGAGGCCGCAGGCGTTGCCTGGCGGGTCATTCCGGGCCTGACCGCCGCCTCTGCTGCGGTGGCCGCCATCGGTCAGAGCCTGACCAGACGCGGGCGCAATTCCTCTGTCCGTATCCTGACCGGCCATGATGTGCGCGGCTTTGCCGAACATGACTGGCGGCAACTGGCGCGTCGGGGAGAGGTCGCCGCCGTCTATATGGGCAAGAAATCCGCCCGCTTTGTTCAGGGCCGCCTGATGATGCACGGTGCTGATCCGGCAACGCCGGTTACGGTGGTCGAGAACGCCTCTCGCCCTGAGCAGCAGACCGTCGCCACCACGCTGGCCGGGTTGCCTGCCGCCGTTGCCGGTATGTCCGGCCCCGCCATCATCTTTCTTGGCCTTGCGCCGCGCCATGCCGGGGCGACAGCACAGCCCGACGCCCCCCAAGAAACACCCGAACAAACGGCTCTTATCCGATGAGCAGGCAATTCACCCCCAAGGTCGTCACCGCCAACGCGCTGATCGAGGGCGATGTCATCTATCTGACCGCCGATGACCGCTGGACCCGCCACCACCACGAGGCCGAGCTGATCGAAGATCACGCCCACGCCCAGTTGCGCCTGCTGTTCGCCGAGCGGCAGAAAAGCACCGTCGTCGGGGCTTATCTGGCCGATGCGCGCCGGGGGCGGGATGGCCCGGAACCGGTTCATTTCCGAGAGACGTTCCGCGCCGTCGGGCCGTCCAACTATCCCCACGGCAAACAGGCAGGGCTGATTGATGTACAGATATGACGATTTTGATGCGGCGTTCATCCGCGCGCGCAACGCCCAGTTCCGTGCTCAAGTAGAGCGCCGTATCGATGGCTCGCTGACCGAAGACGAGTTCAAGCCGCTGCGCCTGATGAACGGCCTTTACCTGCAACTGCACGCCTATATGCTGCGGGTGGCGATCCCCTATGGCACCCTCAACGGGGCCAGGATGCGCCAGCTTGCCTATATCGCCGAGCGTTGGGACAAGGGCTATGGCCATTTCACCACCCGGCAGAACATTCAATTCAACTGGCCGAAGCTCAGGGATGTGCCTGACATGCTTGATGCGCTGGCCGAGGTGGAAATGCACGCGATCCAGACCTCGGGCAACACCATCCGCAACGTGACCGCCGACCATTTCGCAGGTGCGGCGGCAGATGAGATCGAAGACCCGCGCCCGGTGGCCGAGCTTCTGCGCCAGTGGTCCACCGACCACCCGGAATTTCAGTTCCTGCCGCGCAAGTTCAAGATTGCCGTCACCGGCAGCCCCAATGACCGCGCCGTGACAAAGGCCCATGACATCGGCCTGCGCATGGTTCGGGATGCGGCGGGTGCGCCCGGTTTCGAGGTCATCGTTGGCGGGGGGCTGGGCCGCACACCGATGATCGGCAAAGTCATCCGCGACTTTCTGCCAAAGGCCGACCTGTTGCCCTATGTCGAGGCAATCGTCAGCGTCTATAACCTGCTGGGACGGCGCGATAACAAATACAAGGCGCGCATCAAGATCACCGTCCATGAACACGGGGCAGAGAAGATTCGCGCCCTGGTCGAAGAGCGCTTTGCCCAGTTGCGCCCGCAGTTCTCGGGCGTTGATCAGGCGCGCCTGGCCGGGATCGAAGCGCATTTCGCCCCGCCGGATTTCGTATCAGGCCCGACAGACGCCTATGCCACTGAGCGCGACACCAACCCGGCCTTCCGGTCGTGGTCAGACACCAACCTGGCCCCGCACCGCAACCCGGACTATGCGATTGCCACCATCTCGCTCAAGGCCCATGGCGGGACACCGGGGGATGCGACCGCAGAGCAGATGCGGGTGATGGCTGATCTGGCAGAAAGATACGCCCATGATGAGCTGCGCATCAGCCACGAGCAGAACGTGGTGCTGCCCCATGTGCATAAATCCGACCTTCCGGCGGTTTACGCGGCGCTTGCAAAGGCTGGCCTCGCGACCGCCAATATCGGCCTGATTTCCGACATCATCGCCTGTCCGGGGATGGATTACTGCGCGCTGGCGACGGCCCGGTCAATCCCGGTCGCACAGGAAATAGCAACCCGGTTCGGGGAATTGAGAACCGAGCATGACATCGGCCCGCTCAAGATCAAGATTTCGGGCTGCATCAATGCCTGCGGCCATCACCATGTCGGCCATATCGGGATTCTCGGCCTCGACCGCGCCGGGGTGGAAAACTATCAGATCACCCTTGGCGGCGACGGGACCGAGACCGCAGCCATCGGCGAACGCGCCGGGCCGGGCTTTGCCTATGACGAAATCACCCCCGCCATTGAGCGGCTGATCACCGGGTATCTTGACCTGCGCAGCGGGCCGGAGGAGACGTTTATCGAGACCTACCGGCGGCTGGGGGCCGCGCCGTTCAAGGCCGCCCTTTACCCGGAGAGCACAAGACGCAATGCCGCCTGAGGCCGTTTTTCCCCCGGATGATGCAGGGCGGGCAGAGGATATGAAAGACCTCTGCATAATGGCGCATCGGTGGCCAAACCGTCTGCCCGGCTAAGCCAATATGCAAAGACATCGAGTAGAAGGAGCGCCCGCATGAGCGTGATTGTCACCGATACCGGCTTTCAGCCCGATGACTGGACAGGCGGCTATGTCTCGCCCGAAGACCTGCCGCCCGACGACGCCCCGCCGTCGCCGCTGGCCGTCGCCCTGCCGTCGGACGCGCACCCCGAGGCCCTCGCCGGACAGCTTGACCGGATCGCCATGATCCGGGTGGATTTCCCCGGCCCCGCCGATGGCCGCGGCTTTACCATCGCCCGTCGCCTGCGGTTGATGGGCTTTCGGGGCCGCCTGCGTGCCGGGGGGCATGTGATTGCTGATCAATACGCCATGGCGTGCCGCGCGGGGTTTGATGAGGTGGAGATCCCTGACGCCCTCGCTGCGCGACAACCAGAGGACCAATGGCTGTTCCGCGCCAACTGGCGTGACCATGACTATCAGGCGCGGTTGCGGCTGGACCCTGACGCCACAACCCCATATACACAACGCTGACAAAGGGCGGGGCCGCCCCCGCAGGACGCAATGAACGAGCAATTAACCGTGACTCAGACCCTGAGCGCCAAGGCTGCCCCGGCTCTGCCCGACACCCAGACGGTCACGGATGTGACCCACTGGACGGACCGTCTGTTTTCATTTCGGGTGACGCGCCCGAAAAGCCTGCGCTTCCGCTCGGGCGAGTTCGTGATGATCGGGCTGACCGGCGACAACGGGCGTCCGCTGTTGCGGGCCTATTCCATTGCCTCGCCCGCATGGGATGATGAGCTGGAATTTTACTCGATCAAGGTGCCGGACGGCCCGCTGACCTCACGGCTTCAGCATATCCGGGCGGGCGACGGGATCATCCTGCGCCCGAAACCGGTCGGCACGCTGGTGCATGACGCGCTTCTGCCCGGCAGGCGGCTCTATTTCTTCTCGACCGGCACCGGGTTTGCGCCGTTCGCGTCCCTGCTGCGCGACCCGGAGACCTATGAGAAATATGAGCAGGTCATCATAACCCATACTTGCCGGGAGGTCGCGGAGCTCGAATATGGCCGCCGCCTGATCGCGGCGCTGCACGGTGACCCGCTGATTGGCGAGATGGTGGCGGGCAGGCTGAAATACTACCCGACCACCACCCGCGAGGACAGCGCGACGACCGGCCGGATTACTGATCTGATCACCTGTGGCCGGTTGTTTGATGACCTTGGGTTGCCGCCGCTTGACCCCGAAACCGACCGGGCGATGGTGTGCGGGTCGCTTGCCTTCAACAATGACATAAGGGCGATTCTGGAAGGGGCCGGGTTGTGCGAGGGCGCAAACTCAGAGCCTGCCCAGTTTGTGGTCGAAAAGGCGTTTGTCGGCGACGGTGTGTGAGCGCGCGGCCCATGCCTGGCCCGAATCGCCCGTCATCCGGGCCGGTCGGCGCGCGGGCCTGCCCGATTGCCGGGCGAATCGGGGCAGGGGCGGGCGAAAAGCGGTGCCCCCTGCCGTATCCGGGGCCGATCACGGGTTGAAAGCCGCAACCGTCGCGTCTATTTTCGCCCCCGTCACGTCATCAACTGCTGAAGGAACAAAGCCATAGCCCGCAGACCCCACAACGCCCCGCCGGTGCGTGAAACAGGCCCCCGCGTCAATGACCGCATCCGGGCCACCGAAATCCGGCTTATCGGCCCTGACGGAGAAAACATCGGTGTTGTTCCCCCGTCCCGCGGACTCGCCCTGGCAGAGCAGGAGGGCCTTGATCTGGTCGAGATCAGCCCGAACGCGGCCCCCCCGGTCTGCAAGGTGATGGATTTCGGCAAGTTCAAGTATGAACAGCAGAAACGCGAGGCCGAGGCGCGCAGGAAGCAGAAGACGATTGATGTCAAGGAAATCAAGTTCCGCCCGAACACCAACACCCATGATTACGAAGTCAAGATGCGTAACGTGCGGAAATTCCTTGAAAACGGCGACAAGGTGAAGGTGTCGCTGCGGTTTCGCGGGCGCGAGATGGCGCATCAGAGCCTAGGGCGGAAATTGCTGGAGCGGGTGACCGAGGACATAAGGGCGATCGGCAGGGTCGAGAACATGCCGAAACTGGAGGGCCGCCAGATGATAATGATGATCGGCCCGCTGCCCAGATAAGCCCGGCGCGGTGGTGTCGGGGGCTATATAGCTTGACGACCAGATTTTGAGTCCAAATCCCGGCCCTGATCCCGCCCGGCGGAACGCCGGGCCGGGCCGACCCGCCCCCCCACGGGGCGGCGCGTTCGCGCCTCCCCGAGCGGGCCGGACGCGGCCTTTCGGGCTGTTCTCTGCATCTGTCCCGGCAAAGTGCCTGCAACTTGCGCTCCGTCAGGATCAAGGTTGGAACCTGTGATCAATTTTACCTCGTCACGCCATATCATCGCGGCCTGCGCCCCCGTCCCCCGAAACCGGGGCTTTTCATTTACCCGCAGGCGTCATAACCTGCCCTCCGGGATTCACCAGAACCGCAACCGGAACCAACATGGGAAGAATGTGATGAAAAAACTGCTTATGGCCACCGCCGCGATCCTCGCCGCCAGTGCCGCCACCGCTCAGGAAGTCAAGCTGGGGGTTATCCTCGGCTTTACCGGGCCAATCGAATCGCTGACGCCGCAAATGGCCGACAGCGCCGAGATGGCAATGGCAGAGGTCAGCGCAACCGGCGCATTCCTCGGCGGCTCGACCGTCACCCCGGTGCGCGCCGACAGCACCTGCGTTGACGCCGCTGCTGCCACCACCGCCGCCGAACGGCTTGTCACCTCGGACGGGGTGAAAGGCATCATGGGGGCCGATTGTTCGGGCGTGACCGGCGCGATCCTCGCCAATGTCGCGGTGCCGAACGGCATGGTGATGATCTCGCCATCGGCCACCTCGCCCGGCCTGACCACCGCCGAGGACAACGGGTTGTTTTTCCGCACCGCGCCGTCGGATGCCCGCCAGGGCGAGGTGATGGCCGATGTGATCTCTGACCGTGGGGTGAGCGAGGTCGCCGTAACCTACACCAACAATGACTACGGCAAGGGGCTGGCCGACAGCTTTGTCGCGGCATTTGAGGCCGCAGGCGGCACAGTCACCATCACCGCCGCCCATGAGGACGGCAAAGCCGACTATTCGGCTGAGGTCGGCGCGCTTGCTTCCGCCGGGGGCGCGGCCCTCGTGGTGGTGGGGTATGCCGATCAGGGCGGCGCGGGTATCGTGCGCGCTTCGCTCGATTCAGGCGCGTTCGACACCTTCGTCTTTCCCGACGGCATGATTTCCGCGTCCCTGACGGACACTTTCGGCACCGAGATCGACGGCTCTTTCGGCCAGCATCCCGGCTCTGACAGTCCGGGGCAGGCGAAATTTGTCGAAATGGTCGGCGACGCTTTTGACCCGACCTCTCCGTTCACATCAGAAGCCTATGACGCGGCGGCACTGATTCTGCTGGCGATGCAGGCGGCGGGGTCGTCCGATCCGGGTGTCTATAAGGATCATGTGCTGAATGTCGCCAACGCGCCCGGCGAGGAAATCTTTCCCGGTGAGTTGGAAAAGGCGCTGGCGATCCTGGCCGAGGGTGGCGAGATCAACTATGTAGGCGCAACGGCGGTCGAACTGATCGGCCCCGGTGAATCCGCCGGCAGCTATCGGGAGATCGAGATCAGCAACGGCGAGATCACCACCGCCCGCTATCGCTGATTGCCCGACGGCGTATGAGTCTGAACGGCCCGGAGGTTTCGCGCCCGCCGGGCCGTTTCACAAAGGGCGGCAAACGGGACACCGGGGATGATAACCGTAGAGGGGCTGCACCGGCATTTTGGCGGGTTTCGCGCCGTTGATGGTGCGACGCTGAGCATCGAAGGGGGGGCCATAACCGGCCTGATCGGCCCCAATGGTGCAGGCAAGACAACCCTTTTCAACGTCATATCCGGTGCGCTTCGGCCCACCGCAGGCCGGGTCACCATGAACGGCGAGGACATCACCGCCCTGCCGCCCCATGTCCTGTTCCGCAAGGGCCTGTTGCGCACCTTTCAGATCGCCCATGAGTTTGGCTCTATGACCTGCCGGGAAAACCTGATGATGGTGCCCGGCGCGCAATCGGGGGAAAGGCTGTGGAACACCTGGTTCGGGCGCGCCCGGATCGCGCGGGAAGAGCACACCCTGCGCAAGAAGGCCGATCAGGTGCTTGAGTTTCTGACCATCGGGCATCTGGCCGATCACCAGGCCGGGCAGGTTTCCGGCGGGCAGAAAAAGCTGTTGGAACTCGGGCGCACGATGATGGTGGACGCGCGCGTTGTGTTTCTGGATGAGATCGGCGCAGGCGTGAACCGGACGCTGCTCAACACCATCGGCGACGCCATTCTGCGGCTGAACCGGGAACACGGCTATACCTTTGTCGTCATCGAGCATGATATGGATTTCATCGGTCGCATCTGCGGCCCGGTGATCTGTATGGCCGAGGGCAGGGTGCTCGCGCGCGGCACACTGGCAGAGATCAAGGCCGATGACCGGGTGATTGAGGCCTATCTGGGCGCGGGTGTGAAATCCGCCGCGAAAGGGGGGCCGAAACGCGATGACTGAGCCGTTCCTTTCCGGCATAGGCATGACCGGCGGCTACGGGCGGGGGCCGGACATCCTGCATGACTGCGCCATCGCGGTGAACAGGGGAGAGATCGCGGCGATTGTCGGCCCCAATGGGGCGGGCAAGTCCACGGCGATGAAGGCCCTGTTCGGGATGCTCGGGTTGCGCCGGGGCACGGTGCGGCTGGACGGCGAGGACATCACCGCCCTGTCCCCGCAGGATCGGGTGCGCCGGGGCATGGGGTTCGTGCCGCAGACCCACAACATCTTTACCTCGATGACGGTCGAGGAAAACCTGGAAATGGGGGCTTTCATCCGCAGTGACGATGTGTCCGAAACCATGGCACAGGTCTATGACCTGTTCCCGGTTCTGAAGGAAAAGCGCCATCAGGCGGCGGGCGAGCTGTCCGGCGGGCAGCGGCAGCAGGTGGCAGTGGGCCGGGCGCTGATGACCGGGCCGAGCGTGCTGATGCTCGATGAGCCGACGGCGGGGGTTTCCCCCATCGTGATGAATGAGCTGTTCGACCGGATCATCAATGTCGCCCGCGCCGGAATTTCGATTCTGATGGTCGAACAGAACGCCCGTCAGGCGCTGGAGATCGCCGACAGGGGATATGTTCTGGTTCAGGGGGGCAACCGCCATACCGACACCGGGGGGGCGC
>JPPB01000200.1 GCA_001483205.1 alpha proteobacterium 3107 | reverse complement strand
ATTTCGCCCGTTTCACCGCGCCGCGCGCCGATACGCCGACCGACCCGCAGGCCATCGCCCGCTGGATGAATGTCGATCAGTATATCGGCGGCATTGAGCACGCGATCCTGCACCTGCTCTATTCCCGCTTTTTCGCCCGCGCGATGCACATCTGCGGCCACCTGCCGGAAAGCGCGTGCGAGCCGTTCAATGCGCTGTTCACGCAAGGCATGGTCACGCACGCGATCTATTACAGCGTCGATGACGCCGGAAAGCCGGTTTACCATTTCCCCGAAGAGGTGGACCTGCGCGATGGCAGGGCTTTTCTGAAGCACGACGGACGCGAGGTCGAAATCATCCCCTCGGCCAAGATGTCAAAGTCAAAGCGGAATGTTGTCGATCCGACAGATATTATTGCCCGCTATGGCGCGGACACCGTGCGCTGGTTCGTGCTGTCCGACAGCCCGCCGGAGCGGGATGTGGAATGGACTGCCGCCGGGGCAGAGGCGGCCCACAAGCATCTGGCCCGCGTCTGGCGGATGGCGCGGGAAGTCGCCGACATCGGGGACAATGGCGGTGGCGGGAATGGCGGCAAGGGTGCCGATGCCGCCGACACCGCGCAGGATCAGGCCCTGTTGCGCGCGTGTCACAAGACCATCCGTGACGTGACCGCAGGCATCGAGGGCTTTGCCTTCAACACCTCAATCGCCCGGCTCCACGCCTTCACCAACATTCTGATCAAGTCGCGCGCCCGCCCCGCAACCCGCCGCGAGGCGCTGAAAACCATGGCGCAACTCATGGCCCCGATGATCCCCCATCTGGCCGAGGAAATATGGGCCATGCTCGGCGGTGAGGGGCTGGTCATTGATGCGCCCTGGCCGGTGGCGGACCCGGCCTTTCTGGTCGAGGACACCGTGACCCTGCCGATTCAGGTCAACGGTAAGCGGCGCTCGGAAATCACCGTGGCGACGGATTTGGCCAGGGACGAGATCGAAAGGCTGGTTCTGGCCGATGATGCCGTGCGGCGGGCACTGGACGGGGCCGCACCGGGACGGCTGATTGTCGTTCCCGGGCGGATCGTCAATGTGGTTGCCTGATCGCCGCGGGGTCATTCTGCTGGCTGCGGCAGCGGTTGCGGCCTGCGGCTTTCAGCCGGTTGATGGCCCCGGCGGGGGGGCGCGGGGCCTCAGCGGACAGGTGAGCGTCAATGCGCCCGAGGACCGCGACGGTTTCAATCTTGTCCGGCGGCTTGAGAAACGGCTGGGCCGCCCCCGGACGGCGCGCTATGCGCTCGGATACCGGCTGAGCATCAGCGAGGAAGAGCAGGGCATCACCCCCGCGCAGGAAATCACCCGCTATAATGTTCTGGGCCGGGTGGATTACACGCTGACCGATCTTGGGACCGACGCGCTTGCCGGGTCCGGCACGGTCAGTAGCTTCACCAGTTATGCCGCGACCGGAACCACGCTCGGCACCCTGACCGCGCAACGGGATGCGCGCGAACGGCTGGCGGTGATCCTTGCCGACCGGATCATCGCGCGGCTGCTGGCCACGGGCGGGGGCCGTGACGGGGATGGAGGCACATGAAACTCACCCCCCGGCAGGCGGCGGGGTATTTCGCCCGGCCCGATCCCGACAGCGCCGGGCTTCTGATCTATGGCGCGGATGCGATGCGCGTGGTCCTTAAGCGGCAAGAGGTCATTGCCGCCCTCATCGGGCCGCGTGGCGAAGAGGAAATGCGCCTGACCCGCATTGCGGCGGCTGATCTGCGCAAGGATCCGGCCATGCTGCCGGACGCGATCAAGGCACAGGGGTTCTTTCCCGGCCTGCGGGTGGCGCTGGTCGAGGACGCCGCTGACGGGCTGACCAAGGTCATCTCTGCCGCGCTGTCAGACTGGCGTCCGGGGGATGCGCAGGTGATCGTCACCGCCCGGCAACTCGCCCCGCGTTCGTCTCTGCGCAAGCTGTTCGAGGCCCATCCGAGCGCTCGCTCTGTCGGTATCTATAACGACCCGCCTGATCGGGCAGAGTTGCAAGCGATCCTTGAAAAGGCCGGGGTTGGCGCGGTCGAAAGGGACGGTATGGCGGCGCTGGAGGCGCTGTCCCGCACCATCGGTCCGGGGGATTTACACCAGCTTGCCGGGAAGCTCGCGCTTTATAAGCTCGGCGATGAGCGCCCGGTAAGCGGGGCGGATGTCGAGGCGGTGGCCCCGGTTTCGACCGAGGCCGCGCTTGACGATGTGCTGAATGTGGTGGCGGAGGGGCGCACGGATGAGGTCTGGCCGCTGTTGTCGCGGCTGGAGAGCCAGGGGGTGCAGCCGGTGAGCCTGTGCATCGGGGCGGCGCGGCACTTTCGGCGGCTGCACATGGCGGCGTCTGATCCCGGCGGCGTGTCATCAGGCATCGCGCGGTTGCGCCCCCCGGTCCACGGGCCGCGCCGCGACCGGATGCAGCGGCAGGCGCAGGGTTGGGGGATGGCGCGGCTGGAGCGGGCGCTGGCCATCCTTACCGATACCGATCTGCATCTGAGGTCTGCCAGCCGTGCCCCGGCGATGGCGATGATGACGCGCACATTGCTGCGGCTTTCGATGATGACGGGGCGGCGGTAGGGGTAGCCTGTGCGCGCGGCGCTGTGTGCCTCTTTCCCGGTGTCAGGCGATATGCCGAGGCCTTTGTCACAAGCACGGTTTTGTTGTTGCGCTCCGGCAGGCGGGG
>JPPB01000199.1 GCA_001483205.1 alpha proteobacterium 3107 | reverse complement strand
CATGAAACCCTCCTGTGCTGCGGTTTCCGTCATTGAAGCATAAAACTAATTATAGGTCTACACCCTAAGCCGCGCCTATTCCGCCGCGTCCTGCCGATCCCCGCCCAACCGCGCAACAATCGCCATCTCCAGTTCCGCGTTCAGCTCTTTCGCGCGCTCGATATACGCCTCATTGCGACTGACCGGCACCGCCGGATCCCACAACATCGCAAGCTCTTTCAGCGCATAGCGGTCAAGCTCATAAAAGGCTTTCTGATGCTCAGAGGCCTCGTATTCCGACAGCCCGGCGTTTTCCAGCACATAGCGCCCCGCGCGCATACTGCTGTCGAACATTTCCCGCACGATGTCATTCGCCCCGGCGCGATACAACTCGAATGTATGCAGCCGGTCATAGGCACGGGCGATAATATGCAGATCGGGCCGGATGCGGCGGGCATATTCCACCAGTTGCAGCGCCGATTTCCGGTCATCAACGGCGATGACGAAGACACGGGCGGTTTCGATCCCGGCGGCATGAAGCAGTTCCGGGCGGGTCGGGTCGCCGAAAAACCCCTTGAAGCCAAAGCGGCGCATCAACTGGATGGTCTTCAGATCGTGATCAAGCACCGTTGTCCTGTATCCGGCCAACTGAACCATACGGTTGACCACCTGTCCGAACCGGCCCACCCCGGCGATGATGATCGGGGCCTGTTCGTCAATCGCATCAGGCTCGACCTCAACATCAACCTCTCTGATCCGGGCCGAAAGATACTCATACAGCATGAAGAACAGGGGCGTCAGCAACATTGACAGCGCGATGATCAGCAACAGCTTCTGACCCAGGGCCGCGGGCAAGACATTCTGCTGCAACGCAAAGCTCGACAGCACGAAACCGAACTCGCCCGCCTGTGCAAGGCCAAGCGTGAACAGCCAGCGATCCCGCGACGCCATCCTGAACACCCTGCCGAGCACATAAAGCACAACGCCTTTCAG
This sequence comes from alpha proteobacterium 3107, assembly GCA_001483205.1. Lineage (GTDB taxonomy): Bacteria > Pseudomonadota > Alphaproteobacteria > Rhodobacterales > Rhodobacteraceae > 3107. Next base: position 1,737 of record JPPB01000199.1, on the reverse strand, counting down.
GATCATCAGCAACGCGGCCAACCCGACAATATCGCCGAAATCGCTCCACAATGCACTGACATTCATGCCCGCGCCGACGGTGATGAAAAATAGCCCGAGCAGCAGCCCCTTGAAGGGTGCGATGTCCGATTCGAGCTCGTGACGAAATTCAGAGTTGGCAAGAACGACCCCGGCCATGAACGCACCAAGCGCGGGCGACAAACCGACCAGCAGCATCAGAAACGCAATGCTGATCACGATGAGCAGCGCCAGCGCGGTATACATCTCTCGCAGGCGGGTCTGGTGGATGAAGCGAAAGACCGGATTGATCAGATAGATGCCCGCCAGCACGATCAGCCCGACCGCGCCGAGCGTCACCAGCGTCACCCCCCATCCCGGCAGGCTCTCGATGAAGGTGCGGGCGGCCTCTGCCGGGCCTTCGGCCCCGTGCCCGTGCCCGCCATGGGCCTGACCGGCGATGTGGTTGTCTATGCCGGTCAGCGCCAGAAGCGGCAGCAGGGCGAGCATCGGGATGACCGCAATATCCTGCGTCAGCAGAACCGAAAACACGGATCGCCCGCCCTGGGTCTGCATCAGCCCCTTTTCTGACATGGTTTGCAGCACGATTGCGGTTGAGGACAGCGATAGAATCATCCCCACCGCCAGCGCAGCGGGCCAGGGTTGCCCCAGAAGCGCCGCGGCAAGGGTGACCAGCAGCGTGGTTGCGGCGATTTGCAGGCCACCCATGCCGATCAGCCGGTCGCGCATGTCCCACAGCGCGCGCGGTTCCAGCTCCAGCCCGATCAGGAACAGCATCATCACCACGCCGAACTCGGCGAAATGCTGAAGCTCACGGGTGTCGGTTCCGATCAGCCCCAGGGCAGGTCCGATCACAATCCCCGCCAGCAGATAGCCCAGCACTGACCCCAACCCCATGCGGGAAGCCAGGGGCACCGCGATCACGGCGGCGGCCAGATAGATCGTGGCCTCGTAAAGAAAGCTCTCCATCACATCCTCATATCGGCAATGGCGCGCCGTCTGGCACCGGTTGGCGACGGCCCCGCGCCCTGCATTCCGCGCCCCCGGCGAAAGCCTTTGACACTCTTTCACCGGTATGGCAGTTGGCGGCGACCTTGACCTAATGATGCCGACGATTGAAGGAAAAATCCATGCCCAGGGAAGAATGGGGTGTAAAGCGCGTTTGCCCGAAGACCGGCAAACGGTTCTATGATCTGAACCGGACTCCGGTCATCAGCCCCTATACCGGTCTGATCGTGGAGCTGGAGACCGGCAATAAGGCCCGCCTTGCACCCGCTGACATGAAGGGGACAAAGCCCGAGGATGATCTGGTGACGGATGATGAGGATCTGGAGGACGGGGCCACCGATGTGAACATGGACGATGATCTGCTGGAGGAGGACGATGATGACAACGTTTCTCTGGAAGAGATCGCCGATGTCGCGGGGGACAACGGCGATGATGAGTCCTAGGCGTCATCGCCGGTAAGGGCTTGTAAATCCTGATTCGTGATTTTATGAGCTACGGGGCGCGTCGCGTTCAGCCCATGCGCGGCGCGCGCCCCCGACCGATTACATTCGCACATATCACCCTGCAAAGACCTCTGCATAATGGCGCGTCAGTGGCCAACCTGTCCCGCCCGGCGGAACTGCCTGAGCAGCGCCTGCCTGCACCCCGGCAGGCGCTATAGACGCCTCAACCAGTTGGAGCGTATGGACTTTATGGCAAGATCATCGCCAA
>JPPB01000198.1 GCA_001483205.1 alpha proteobacterium 3107 | reverse complement strand
CGCTGCCGTCGCTTTTGTTGTGCGGCGCATCACCCATATCTCTGCCGGACCTGAATATCATGCAGGTGCCTTTTCAAGGGAAAAACTGCGGCAGGGATGGGATCAGTTTATCATACTTTGGCTATAGCGCGTCAGTAGCCAAACCATCCGCCCGGTTAGGCCAATATGCAGAGGTTTTGAAAAGCACCCCCACCCCTCACGCGCGTCCCCGACAGCACAAAGGCCCCCCCGCACTCAATGCCACATCACCAGGCCATATATCGCCCCCACCGCCCCGGCGAGACAGGCCCCGACAAGCACCCACCCGGCGCGGGCCATCCATGACGACGGCTTTGGTGGCGGCGGCACCTCTGCCTGCCGGGCAAGCGCCGCCTCTGCCAGATCGGGCAGGCGGGGGCTGAACCGGGCAATCACCCGCAGGGTGCGCCCCAGATCACGGACAATGGCACGGGGGCCGATACTGCTGCGGATATAGCTTTTCACCACCGGCTTTGCCACCCGCCAGATATTGACATCGGCGTTGAGCGAACGCGCCACCCCCTCGACAACAACCATGGTGCGCTGAAGCTGAAGCAGTTCCGTCCGGGTCTCCATCCCGAACCGATCCGTCACCTCAAACAAATAGCTGAGCAGGTTGCCCATCGAAATGTTGGCCGCCCTCATGTCAAAGATCGGCTCTCCCACCGAGCGCAGGGCGCGGGCAAACTCATCCACATCCTGATTGCCGGGCACATACCCCGCCTCGAAATGCACTTCGGCCACGCGCTTATAGTCGCGCCGGATGAACCCGTAGATGATCTCGGCATAGACCCGGCGGGTGTATTCGTCGATATACCCCATGATCCCGAAATCATAGGCAATAATGTCGCCGTTCGCGTGGACCTTCAGGTTGCCCTGGTGCATGTCGGCATGGAACAGCCCGTCGCGCAGCGCATGGCTGAGAAACAGCGACAGAACCCGTTCGGACAGCGCGATCCGGTCATGTCCGGCGGCGTCCAGCGCTTCGTTGTCGCCAAGCGATATGCCTTCGGCCCAGTCCAGGGTCATCACCCGGCGACCCGACAAATCCCAGTGGATGCGCGGAACCGCAAAGCCCGCGTCGGCTTCGGTGTTGGCGGCGAACTCGGCGGCGGCGGCGCTTTCCAGCCGCAGGTCGAGCTCTTCTTTCACCACGCCCTCGAAATGGGCAACCACATCGCGGGGGCGCAGGCGGCGTGACGCGGGCGACAGAAACTCGATCACCGCAGCGGCGAAATAGAAGGCATCAATGTCCTTGCGGAATGCCTGTGCGATCCGGGGGCGCAAGACCTTGACGGCCACCTCTTCGCCCGTGGCAGAGAGCCGCGCCCGGTGAACCTGCGCGATAGAGGCGGCGGCGACCGCATCGCTGAAATCGATGAACAGCTCTGCCGCCGGGCGGCCAAGCTCGCTCTCGACCGTCTGCCGGGCGACCTCGGTCGGAAAGGGCGGCAACTTGTCCTGCAATATGCGAAGCTGCCAGGCCAGTTCCTGGCCCACCACATCCCCCACCACATCGGGCCGGGTGGAAAGCGCCTGTCCGAACTTGATATAGGCTGGCCCCAATGCGGTCAGCGCGCGCGGCAGGGGCGGCAGGGATGTATCCCCCTTCAGCCCGAACCACTTGAACGGCCAGCCCAGAAAGCGGGCGGCAATGCGCAGGGGGCGCGGCACATCCATCGCATCAAGGACGACGCGCATCGCGCCGGTGCGCTCAAAGGTCGCGCCGGTGCGGATCAGCCGCCAGATGTTATGGGGGCCGCGCATCCTACAGCTTCCAGCCGGAATGCAGGGCGGCAACGCCCATGGTCAGGTTGCGGTATCCGACATGCCCGAAACCGGCATCCCGGATCATCGCGGCAAAGGTTTCCTGATCCGGGAACCGGCGAATCGATTCGACCAGATAGCGATAGCTTTCGGAATCGCCCGCGATGACCCGGCCCATCCCCGGAATCACCCCGAAGGAATAGAGGTCATACACCTTGCGCAGCAGATCATTCGGCACCCGGCTGAACTCGAGCGCCATGAACCGCCCGCCCGGACGCAGCACCCGGCAGGCCTCGGACAGCGCATCGGGGATGCGGGTGACATTGCGGATGCCGAAAGCGATGGTGCAGACATCGAAACTGTCGGCGCGGAAAGGCAGGGCCATCGCATCCCCCGCCACCCAGTCGAGCCGCCCCCCCGCCGGTATGGACGCCGATGCGGCCCGCTTGCGCCCCTCGGCCAGCATCGGCTCGGTCAGGTCAAGCACGGTGGCGTGCGCGCGCCCCGCGCGGGACAGGAACCGGAACGCCAGATCACCGGTGCCGCCCGCCACATCCAGCAGGTGCTGGCCGGGGCGCGGGGCCAGCCAGTCCATCATCGCGTCCTTCCACAGGCGATGAATGCCCAGCGACATCATGTCGTTCATCAGATCGTATTTCGGCGCGACGCCGGTAAAGACTCCGCGCACCATCCCGGCCTTGTCGGCCTCTTCCACGGTTCTGAAACCGAAATGGGTGGTTTTTGCGCTCATGTGGCTCACTGTCCTCTGGCCGGGTTTGTCTGTTCCGTTATAAGCGTCCCGGCCCGTGATACAATGCGTGCCGGGAACAAGGGAAAGACCTCTGCGTATTGACCGAGCCGGGCAGCCGCCTGCCTGGGCGGGCGCTTTTTCCGATAGTCCATATTGGCGATGATTTTTCCATA
>JPPB01000197.1 GCA_001483205.1 alpha proteobacterium 3107 | reverse complement strand
TCTCGGAAACGGTCCGGTGGACCGTTTCAGGGCCGAACGGGCGGAGCCCAAAGGCGCTGCCCGGCGCAAACGCCGGGCGGGACATTTGGGGGACTATACAGCCTTATACAGAGGTCTTTGTGATCAATTTCACGTCGCCACGCTATATGTCGCCCAAAAAGCACCTGCCGCCCGCCTTTTTTGCAAGCGACAGGCGTATCCACAGGCCCCGACACCCGCCATCAACAAACACTATTCCATTATGGTCAGGTTCTGTTATTATCCGTCCCGGTGTATCGCCACGCGGAAAAATCTTCGGGGAATGATGATGGATTTGAAAATCTTACAGGACGGGCAGGCTCTGATTGCCGAAATCGACGGGCGCATCGACGGTGCCACGGCCCATGACTTCGAGGGAAAGGTGACATCCTCTATCCCTGACGACGGCCATGCGGTGATCTGCGACCTGAGCGGCGTTTCCTATGTCAGCAGTGCCGGGCTGCGCGCAATCCTGTTGATCGCAAAGCGGCTCTCGAAACAAAATGCTTCGTTTTCGATCTGCGGCCTGAGTGAGCCGGTGGCCGAGGTGTTCCGCATCTCGGGCTTTGACAAGATCATCCGCGTTCACAAGAGCCGGAAGGACGCACTGGCCGAAGCAAACGCCTGATCCCGTAGGCCGACATGCCGGACATTGAGCGCCTTCAGATCGAAAGCCAGGTCGAGAACCTCTCAAAGGTCGTGTCGTGGATTGATGATTTCTGCGCCGGACACGCTCCGGCGGCGGCGTTCGGGCACAAGCTGCAAATCACCGCCGAAGAGCTGATCGTCAACATCGTCACCCATGGTTACGGGGAAAGCCGTAAGGACGGGCGGATATGGCTTGCCCTGCATCCGCAGCCCGAAGGCGTGGCGATGGCCATCGAGGACGAAGCGCCGCCGTTTGATCCGCTGAAGGACAGCCCGTCGCCCGACACCGACGCCGATATAGAAGACCGGCAGATCGGCGGGCTGGGGGTGATGTTCGTGCGGGAAATGGCCGACCGGGTGGCCTATAGCCATGCAGAGCGCAACCGGATCGTCCTTGTCTTTGGGCCGGGACCATTCCCCGAGCCGTCCGATACCGGGCGGGACAAGGGCGGCCCGTCCGGCCCCGGCGGTTCCGGCGCTGCCGCGCAAGGCGGCCCGGATGACAAGGCCCCCCATGACGGCCCCCGATGGCGACCCGGCAAGCTGACCATGCAGGTTCTTGCGGTGCTGTTGCTGCTGCCCATGGCCGGGATCGCCGCAGCCGGGGCGTTGAATTTTCTGAAATTCGAGCGCGTTCTGATAACCACCGCCGCCGCCCGCTATGACCCGATCCTGCACGAGCTTGTCCGCGCCATCGGTGACAGTCTCGGCGAGGGCCTGACCCTGGCCTCAACCCGGACCACCGAGCAACTGATAGAGCGCTCTGCGGCGCAGTTCGACGGGGCTTTTCATCTGACCGTGCAGGACACGGACGGCGCGGTGCTGTTCACCACCTGGCCCGATGATGAAAACCACGGCACCGTCACCCCGGCCCTGCCTGACCTGCCGGCCCTGTCACCGGCGGAAACCCGGCATGTTTTCGCCCAAGAGGACAGGTTTGTCACCCAGATGGCGATCTTTCAGAACGACGCCCCGATCGGTGTGCTCACGCTTTCCCATGATGCCACGGCGGTCAGGTCCACCCTGCCCGGCCTTGCCCGCCGCATCACCGATGCCGGGGTTTTTTCGGTGATTCCGGCGCTGGCTTTGCTGGCCCTGTTGGTGCTGATCGTGCTTGGCAGGATCGAAGGCCGGTTTCATAACCGAAGGGCCGCGGTCGAGGGCGTCGGCAACCCGGACAGCCCCTATCCGGGGTCTTTCGACCCGTTGGTGCGGACGGTCTGGCGGATCGGGCGGGTCGGAGAGGACACCGCCGCGCCTGCCGCCGCCGAAACCGGGGATCGGTCAGCATGACATCCGGCCTGCGTCCCATCCTGGTGGTGCCGTTTCTTGCCCTGGTCCTGATGCCCTTTCTGCTGTTCGGCTTTCTGTCCGTGCGCATTTTCGAGAACCGCCTTTTGCCGGAGGTGGAGGCCCAGACAATCACCGCCGCCATGGGGGTGCAGCGGCGGATCAACCATGCCATTGACACCTTTGGCGGGCTGCATACCCTGCGCGATGTAGAGCCGGTGCTCGACAATGCCCGCCTGTCGGCATCGGGGATGAGCTTTCTGGCGCTCACCGGACCACAGGGGCAAATCAGGCATATCTCTACCGATGACACACAGGCGGTTGATCTGGCGCTCACCCGGATGGCCGAACCGGTTTCCCCGACATTCACCAACCGGCTGTTGGCAGTCTGGGAGGGCATGACCGGCACGCCGCTGGTGGAGACCGTCACCATGACCAGCCGCCGGGCCGGGGATCTGCTGGTCACCAGCCTGCCCCTTGGGGATGATCCGCTCAGGCCCGCCGGGGTTCTTCATGCCGGGGTTGACATCGGGCTGCTTGATGCGCTGAAGCAGGACATATGGTTTGACACCGCGACGCTGGTGCTGGCGACCGTTCTTGTCGCCGTTGAGCTTTTGATCCTGATCTTTGCCGTCTTCATCCTGCGCCCGGCCTGGATGGTCGATTTCCTGACCGCCCGGCTGGCGGTGCGGGATTTGCGCTTTACCGTCACCCCCCGGCGGGGCGGCGCGCTGCAAGCGCTGATCCAGAAGGTTGATGGCATCATCACCCGGATCGGGGCCATGGCCCGTGCGCGCTCTGTGCAATCTCTGGGCCTGCGGCTGCCCGAGGCAGATGACCCGCCGCGCCCGATCCGCCCCCCTGCCGTCAGCTACATCCGCCTGCCGCTGTTCCTGTTCTTTCTGTCCGAGGCCATTTTGCGCCCGATCCTGCCGCAGTTCCTGGGACAGTTCGCCCCGCCCGACAGCGACCCGGACTTTCGCACCGGGCTGGTCATGGCCGGTTTCATGGCCGCATCCCTTATCGCCGTGCTGGCCGGTTCGATCTTTGCAGATCGGACCAGCCCGCGCCTGATGTTTCTGCTGGGTGCGCTGTTTTCCTGCGCCGGGGTGGGCGGCCACCTGATGGCGGGGGATTTCACCACCATCCTGCTGGCGCGGTCCGTGACCGGGTTCGGTTACGGGCTGGTCTATGCCGCCGGGCAGGTCTATATCGCCCAACACGCCAGACCCACCCGCCGCAGTTCCGGCTTTTCGCTGTTTCTTGCGGTGATTGTGGCCGCAGAGATCACCGGCCCGGCACTGGGCGGTATTCTGGCCGACCGGCTGGGGCAGGAACCGGTTCTGGCCGCCGCAGCACTGGCCGCCGGGGTCTCGGCGCTGGCCTGCCTGTTCCTGATCTCTCGCCTGCCGCCTGATCTGACCGATTCGGCCACGGAACCCGCGCCCCTTGCCCCGCCGGACGACAGCACGGCCCGGGAACGGCTGTCCGAACAGTGGGCGGTGTTGCGGGAAATCCTCAGAAACCCCCGGTTTATCGTGGTCATCATCTGCTTTGCCATTCCCGCCAAGGCCCTGCTGACGGGGGGGATGTTTCTGCTGGTGCCGCTGGCGGTGGTGGCCGTTGGCGGCAGCGCCGCAGACAGCGCGCGGGTGCTGATGGGATACGGCATTGCCATCCTGCTGCTTGCGCCGCTGCTTGCGCCGCTGGCCGACCGCTGGCGGCGCTTTGGTGTCTCGGTGGCCATCGGCAGCATGATCGCCGGGGCCGGGTTCATCCTTCCCCATGCGTGGAGCGTTCTTGACGGCGGCGGGCTGAGGGTGCTTCTGGCCGCCACATTGCTGTTCGGGGTCGGGCAAACCCTGTCGATTCCCACACAGGTCAGCCTGCTGATGCAGGTGGCCGACCGGCAGGTAGAACGCACCGGGCCGGGGCCGGTGCTCGGCATCTTCCGCTTTCTCGAACGGCTTGGCTCTCTGGCCGGGCCGCTGATCGCGGGCGGGCTGCTGCTGTCGTTTCCCCCGGACATGGCGCTGATGTGGATGGGGCTGGGGGCGGCATTGCTGGCGGCCTGCGGCATGAGCTGGCTTCTGGCTGTCGGACAACAGAGTGAGGAGAAAGCAATCCGTGACCTGCTTATCGAGACGTAAGTTCCTGACCGCTTCCCTGTCTGCCACCGTTGCCGGGGCCGTGCCCCTTCGCCACGGGCGGGCGACGACAGAAAGGAAAACCATCTTCATGGTGCTGTGGCGCGGGGAAACCAATGTCGAGGCGGGGTTTCGGGCGCATTTTGCCGAGGCCGGTCTGCCGGTTGACTATATCGTGCGCTCGCTTGACCGCGACACCGGCCGCCTGCCGGGGATTATTGCCGAGATTGAACAGGCCGCCCCCGATCTGGTCTACACCTGGGGAACGTCCGTGACACTGGGAATCGCTGGCCGCGATCCGGAACTGGCCGACGGGCCGGAGGATTATCCGCCCCGCGTCACCGACCGGCCGGTCCTGTTCACCATGGTGTCGCAACCGGTGCGTTCCCGCATCATCAAGACCTTCGGACCAACCGGGCGCAACCTGACCGGGATCAGCCATATCGTGCCGCTGAAGACCCAGTTTCAGGCGATGCAGGCTTACATGCCGGTGGATCGGGTCGCGGTGATTTACACGCCGAGCGAACCCAATTCGGTGCTGATTGTCGAGCAGCTTATCGCCCTCGGGCACCGGATGAACATCCGCATAGACGACTTTCCGGCCCCGCTTGATGACGAAGGCCACCCGAATCCGGCGGCCCTGCCCGATCTGGTGGCCCGCGCGGCGGCGGCGGGGCCGCAGTTTCTCTATCTCGGCCCTGACAGCTTCATCGGCCAGTATGCCCGCGAGGTCACCGATCTGGCCAACACCCGGCGGTTGCCCTCTTTTGCCTCGACCGAGCGGATGCTGGAATCGTCGGATGCGCTTTACGGGCTGGTCGCCCCCTATGAGAAAGTCGGGCGTTTCACCGCCACCAAAGCAGAGCAAATCCTGTTCGGCAATCAGGCCCCAGGGGACATTCCGGTCGAGGTGTTGCCGGAGTTTTCCTATCTGATCCGCGCCGATGTCGCCCGCGGGCTGGAGATTTATCCCAGCCTGTCCTTGCTTGATTATGCAGAGATTATCGGCCCGTGATGATGGCAATGCCCCGCGAAGACCCCCCCCCTCATGGTGCCGCCGCCGCGCCGGATCAGGCCCGCCTGACGCAGGCGGTTCGCGCCGTGCTGGACCGGCAGGGGCAGGCGCAGACCCTGCCGCCGGACATCCGGTTGCGCCTTGCCGGGCCGGAGGACATATCGGTGCTGACGGCACTGAACGCCGACGCGATCAGAGAGTGGGGCCGCGCGGGGCTGTTCATGCCGATGCCTGAAGCGTTCTTTGGCGAGATGATCCGCGACGGCATTATCCTTTTGCCGGAACGGGCCGGAAAGGTGCAGGGCTACAGCATTGCCTTTCCCGCCGGGGGTGGTCATCCGCCATTCCTGCCCGCAGACGGCCACGGCAAAACCGGCCTGATGTTCGGCACCGCGCTTGATCCGGCGTTGCGCGGTCAGGGCTGGCAGCTCCGGCTGATCCGCCTGCGGCTGGAGGCCTTTCAAGAGGCAGGCTTTGCCGAGGCGCAATCCACCGTTTCGCCCTTCAACACGCCGTCCCTGCGCAACCTCTTGCGCGCGGGCTTCTGTGTCACCGCCCTGAAGACCCTGCTCGACAAACACCCCCGCTTTGTGCTGCAACATGATTTCGGGCGGACGGTGACCACCGGCCCGAAACACGGCCTGCCCCTGCCCCAAAACGGCGATTTACCGGACCATGCGGCGCTGCTGGCGGACGGGTTTGTCGCCTTCGGGCTTGAAAAGAGCAAACCGGTCACCCTGTTCTATGCTGCCCGGCGGCATCAGGATCAGGGCACCGGTTGTCCGCCGACATGATGGCGAAACCCGGCAAATGGCAGTCCGGCAGCGGGCTGAGTTTGCGGCAGAGCGTCACGCTGACCGCCGCTTTCGCTTTGCTGGCGGTTTCGGTGGTTCTGGTCACCTATGCAGAGATACGCAGCGCCTCGCAGGCGCATCGCCATGAGGCGGCGCGGCTTGATGTGCAGGCGGACCTGATGGACACCATGCTTGACCTTTATCGGGAACGGCTCGGGGCGTTGGCCCGGCGGGTGGCGGCAGACCCGGAGGTGGACGCCGCCCTTCTGGCCGGTTTTGCCTCGCCCGAGGTTTCCGAGACCCTTGAGTTGGCCCGCGAGCAACTGCCCGAGCGCCCGGTGCTGGTGCTGTTCACGCCCGATGGCCAGACCCTGACCGATGCCGCTGGCGGCGGGGCCGACGCAATCCGCCCCGGTGTTCTGCCGCAAGGGGCCGCACCGGGCCTTGAGACCACCATGGTGGTCGGGGCGGATGGCGCGCCGGTTCTGGCCCATTATGCGCCGGTGCGCCGGGGCGACCGGATCGTTGGCAGTGTCGGGGCCTTTCTGCCGGTCAGCGACAGGGTGGAGGCGTTCTTTCCCGATCTGCTCGGGCTGGCCTTTCTTGATGCGGATGGCGGGTTCCGAAGGCTGGCGGGCGAGTTCCCGGATGCCGCCGCCGCCACCATCGGGGCCGACAGCGACGGGCAGGCGCAGAGCCTGATCCTGCCGGACACCGAGACCCGCCGCCGTCTGGAGGCCACGCTTTTACCGCTCCGGCATGAGACACAAGGCGCGGCGGGCAATCTGATCCTGCTGCGGGACATTACCGAGATCATCCGGCGTGAGGAATTGCTGACCAGACTGGCCTTCACCACCGTGCTGGTCATCATCATCCTGTCCCTGGGGTTGCTGATGCGGGCGCTCCGGCTGGGGTTCCGGCCTCTGGGCGCGGTGGTCCGGTTGCTCGATACCATGGTGAAGGGCGAGACCGGTTTGCGGTTTCGCGGCATGGAGGGCGGGCCGCAGGTCTGGGACGCGCCCCCGGAGGGCGATACCGGGGAAGGGGCGGCATCAGATGCAAGCTCGGGCAGAGAGATCGACACCCTGCTTGACACGGTGGAACGGTTTCGCGCCAGCCTTGACGCCCGCAACGCGCTGATCATCGTGCGCGAGCAACTGGCCAGTGCCCGGCGTATCCAGCAATCGCTGTTGCCGGTGGAGTTTGATCTGCATCCGGGGCTTGAGGTTCACGGGCGGATGCGCGCGGCGCTTGAGGTCGGGGGTGATTTTTTCGACACCTTTCCGCTGAAAGGGGATCGGGTGGCGGTGGTGATTGCCGATGTCTCCGGCAAGGGCATCGCGGCGGCGCTGTTTGCGGCTCAGGCGAGTGCGCTGTTGCGGGCGCATTGCCTTCAGTCCGATGATCTGGCCGCAGTGGTCCGGTCAGCAAATATAGCGCTGTGCGAGCGCAACCCCGAGGATATGTTTCTGACCGCAATCCTTGCCGTGATCACGCCGGAAACCGGGCAGGTGTCGTTTGTCAGCGCCGGGCATTGTCCGCCGATGATTGCCGGGAATGACGGGGTTGTGCGGCTGGTGGAAACCGAGCCCGAGCCGGTGCTGGGCGTGTTGCCGGACCTGACATGGACACCCCATCACCTTACCCTGTCGCCGGATGACCGGATGCTGTTTTACAGCGACGGTTTTGATGAGGCACAGACAGGGGATGGTGTGTTGCTGGGCACGAGCGGCGCGATGAAGATGTTTCAGGATGCTTGTGCCGGGGAAACCGATTTGTCAGGGGAACGCCTGTCCCGGCTGATCCTTGACCGGATCGACGCCTTCGCCGCCGGTGCGCCCCAGTCCGATGACATCACGCTGATGGTGATCGGGCGGGCGGGTGACCGGGCCGGGGCGTGAACTCAAAATCTGATCGCCACACCGTGAATTTCCTCATAGGCAGCGCCCCCCGAACCGGCGATACTGTCACCCATCCGATTCGCATCCATCCTGGGAGGACACATCATGCACATATTGCCGGGCCGGGCCGCCCTCATCGCCGCCCTTACCCTCACCTTCGCATCCGAAACCATGGCCGCCGAATGGAACGTTTCGCTCTGGGGCAAGCGGCGGGCCTTCACCGAGCATGTCGAAAAACTGGCCGAACTGGTCAGCGAAAAAACCAACGGCGCGTTTACCCTCAACCTCAGCTATGGCGGTCTGTCCAAGAACCGCGAAAACCTCGACGGCATTTCCATCGGCGCGTTCGAGATGGCACAATTCTGCGCGGGCTATCATCGCGACAAGAACCCCTCGATCACTGTTCTGGAACTGCCGTTCCTGGGTGTGACCACGCTTGAGCAGGAACGGCAGGTTTCCATGGCGCTCTATCGCCACCCCGCGGTTGTTGCCGACCTTGCCCGCTGGAACGCGACGCTGCTGATGCCCTCACCGATGCCGCAATACAATCTGATCGGTGTGGGGGAGGCCCCGGTCTCACTCGCCGACCTCAAGGGGCTTCCGGTGCGGGCGACCGGCGGCATGGGCGCGGCAATGGAAATCCTTGATGCGGTCCCGGCCTCGATGTCGGCAACCGAGGTGCGTCAGGCCATGGACAGTGGCGTGATCCGGGCCGCGAGCTTTGCCCCCCACGCCCATATGTCCTTCGGCACCATCGAAAACGGCACCTGGTGGACGACAAACCTCAACCCCGGCACGCTGAACTGCCCGGTGGTGGCGAACACCGATGCCATCGACGCCCTGCCGCCCGCCCATCGCGAGGCGCTTTTGGGGTCCATCGAAGAGGCCCTTGACCACTATGTCGCGTTCTACACCAACAACACGATGAACGCCTGGGGACCGGCGCTGGATGAGCGCGGGATCAAAAGGGTGACCTTCGCGGACGATGAGATTGCCGCGTTCCGCGAGGCCACTGCCGCCCCGGTCGCCGCCGCCTGGGTCGAGGAAAGCGCCGCCCGCGGCCTGCCCGCGCAGGAGCTTTATGATCTGGTGACCGGTCTGATCGCCGACGGCGGCTAGGCCGTTCCCGCACCGGCCCCCCCCCCGCAGCCCGACAGGGAGAATCTCACCATGGCCGGAACATCGCGCGTCCTGTCCGACGACAGCCTTCCCGGCAGGATTGACCGGCGGCTTTACCGGCTGGAATCCGCGCTGGCGCTGATCAGCGGGTTTGCGGTTTTCGCCCTCATGCTGCTGGCCGTGGTTTCGGTCGGCGGGCGAAACCTGTTCAACCAGCCGCTGCCGGGCTATGTGGACTGGATCGAACAGGCGATGCCGCTGATTGCCTTTATGGGCATTGCCTATGCGCAGCGCGACGGCGGCCATATCCGCATGGACATGCTGGTGGGGGCGTTGCGCGGGCGGGCGCTCTATCTGGCCGAAATGGTCACGACGCTGGCAATCCTTGTGCTGATGGTGCTGCTGGTCTGGGGCAGTTGGGCGCATTTCCTGCGCAGTTTTGACCCCGCGGCCCCGCTCTGGAGCCGCGACAGCACGATGGACATCGCCCTGCCGATCTGGCCGGCAAAGCTGCTGGTCCCGGTCGCGTTCGGCACCATCTGCCTGCGGCTTGTGCTGCAACTCTGGGCATACGGGCGCGCCTTCCGGCACAATGACCCGGCCCCGGCTGCCGTGCCGCTGGTGGCGGATGCGGCGACGCAGGTGGCGGCGGAAACCCGGCATGTCTCCGGCCATGACACATAAGACAGACCTCTGCATAACAGCCAAGCCGGGCGGGACATTTGGGGGGCTATACAGCCTTATACAGAGGTCTTAGACAAGACACAAAGGGCACACAGGGAACCCCGCATATGGAGCCGATCGACATAGGGCTGGTGGTCACCGGCGGGTTGCTGGTGCTGGTCATCCTCGGGATGCGGGTTGCTTTTGCGGCGGGGCTTGCCGGGCTTGCCGGGCTGATCTGGATATTCTGGGCCAGAAAGGATTACGGCGCGGATGAATTTGCCTGGGCGCTGACCGTGGCGGTAAAGACCGCCGGGCAGGTGCCGCATTCCAAGATTTCCTCGCAGGCGCTCAGCCTCATTCCGACCTTCATCCTGATCGGCTATCTCGCCTATTACGCCGGGCTGACCCGCGCCTTGTTCGAGGCCGCCAAGCGCTGGCTGGCCTGGGTGCCGGGGGGGTTGGCGGTCTCGACCATCTTCGCCACCGCCGGGTTTGCCGCCGTCTCTGGCGCGTCGGTTGCGACATCGGCGGTCTTTGCCCGCATTGCCATCCCCGAAATGCTGGCCATCGGTTATGACAAGCGCTTTGCCGCCGGGGTCGTCGCCGCGGGCGGAACGCTGGCCTCGCTCATCCCGCCCTCGGCCATCCTGGTCATCTACGCGATCATCGTCGAGCAGAATGTCGGCCAACTGCTGCTGGCCGGGTTCATTCCGGGGGCGTTCTCGGCACTGGTCTACGGGGTGCTGATCATCACCCTTGCCGTCGCCATCAGGGGGGCCGGCCCCGCCGTCAGCGGCTTTACCTGGCGAGAGCGCTTCGCCGCCCTTCCCCCCGCCCTGCCGATCCTGTTTGTCATCGCCACCATTATTCTGTTTGTCTACAACCCCTTTGGCAATCATGCCTGGGGCACTCCCACCGAAGGCGGGGCCATCGGGGCCTTTGTCGTGTTCCTGATGGCCGTGCGGCGGGGAATGCGCTGGAGCGAGTTCCGAAACGCGCTTCTGGAAACGGCACGGCTGAGCGTGATGATTTTCACCATCATCTGGGGGGTGCTGATTTATGTGCGGTTTCTGGGGTTTGCCGGTCTGCCGGGGGTGTTTGCCGACTGGATCACCTCTCTGAGCCTGCAACCGATGCTGATCCTGGTCTGCATCCTGCTGGCCTATGCGGTTCTGGGCATGTTTATGGATGCCATCGGGATGCTGCTGCTGACCCTGCCGGTGGTCTATCCGGCGGTGATGGCGCTGAATGGCGGCGCGTTCGTTGCCGCCGCCGACAGTGCCTTCGGGATGAGCGGCCCGATGTGTGCGATCTGGTTCGGCATTCTGGTGGTGAAGATGGCCGAGTTCTGTCTGATCACGCCGCCTATTGGCCTCAACTGCTTTGCGGTGGCCGGGGTGCGGGATGATCTGAGCGTGCAGGACGTGTTCAGGGGGGTGATACCCTTTTTCATCGCCGATGCGATCACCATCGCCCTGTTGATTGCCTTTCCGGCCATTGTCCTGTGGTTGCCCGGCAAGGTCTGATCCGAAGGTTATGGCCGGGGGCGCTTTCGGACCTCAGCGGCCACCGGTTCCGCGACCCGAACCTGCCCGGTGTCGGCTCTGGCGGCCAGCGCCGCGCCCCCTGCAATCAGGAAAGCAGCAACAACCAGCGCCAATGTCGCCTCTGCAATGCCGAAAAGCACCAGAAAAGACGTGGACAACAGCGGGGCACTATAGGACAGGACGCCCAAAAGCTGAATATTGCCGTGCTTCATGCCGATGTCCCAGACATAAAAGGCCAGCCCCGCCGGGCCAAGGCCAAGCGCCAGCACACACAGCCATTCGCCGATACTGCCCGGCCATGCGGTTTCCTCAAACGCCATATGCGCCAGCGCTGACAGGATCGCCGACAGAGCACAAAAGGCAACAACACTGCTGGTCGGCGTCTGCTGCAACCGCCGGGACAGCACGGAATAGCCGGACCATGTAAGCGCGGACAGCACGGCAAAGCCATAGCCGGACAGCGCGCCGGGGTCCGCCCCGCCGCTGCCGCGCAGGATGATCAGCCCCGCCCCGGCAAAACCGGCCAGCCCGCCGATCACATGCCCCGCCCGCAGGCGCTCACCGGGCAGAAGCCCCGAAAACAGGACGATCAGCAGCGGCCAGAGATAGGCGATCAGCCCGGTCTCTGCCGTTGGCGCAAGGCGCAGTGCCGAGAAATAGAAGAAGTGAAAGCCGAACAGCCCCAGGGTGCCGAAGGCGCAGGTTTTCCATGACAGGCGCACCACCTGCATCACCCCGCCCGTGTGCGCCGCCCAGACCAGCCCGACACCGGTGGCAATGGCAAAACACATGGCGTTGAGCTGAAAGGGCGGGACCGGCCCGGTGCTGATGGTCAACAGCGCCAGCAAAGACCACAAGAGCACGGCGCAAAAGCCGACAGTTGTGGCCTGTGTGCGGGTCACGGCTGGCACCCCCCGGCGGGCACCGCCGGTTTGAAACCCCTTATTGCCGCCCCCCCTTGCACAGGCTCAGACGAAAAACTGTGCGCCGTTGGCCGAGAGGGTGGAGCCATTGATGAATTGCGCATCCTCTGAGGCCAGAAAGGCCACGCAGCGGGCAATTTCTTCCGGCTCTCCCAACCGCCCGGCGGGAATCTGGCCGATGATTGCCTCGCGCACCTTGTCCGGCACCGCCATCACCATCTCGGTGGCGATATAACCGGGGCAGATGGCATTGGCGGTGATCCCGGCGCGCGCGCCCTCCTGCGCCAGTGATTTGACGATGCCCAGATCGCCCGCCTTGGTTGCGGCATAGTTGACCTGCCCGAACTGCCCCTTCTGCCCGTTGATCGAGCTGATGACGATCACGCGCCCGAATTTCCGTTCGCGCATTCCGGGCCAGACCGGATGAATGGTGTTGAACACCCCGGTCAGGTTGGTATCGACCACCTGCCGCCACTGTTCCGGCGTCATCCTGTGAAAGGGCGCGTCGCGGGTGATCCCGGCATTGGCAACCACCACATCGACCGGGCCGAGGTCGGCCTCCACCCCGGCAATGCCTGCCTTGCTTGCGTCGTAATCGGCCACATCCCATTTATAGGCTTTGATGCCGGTTTCTTCGCTGAACCGGGCCGCCGCCGCGTCATTGCCCGCATAGCTGGCGGCCACGGCATAGCCTGCGTCCTTCAGGGTTGTGGAAACCGCCGCGCCGATCCCGCGCGTGCCTCCGGTGACAAGGGCGACTCTGGCCATCTCCGTCCGATCCTCTTCGCAATTCCGTTACAATCCGTGTTCCGTGCGCGAAACTATATTGCGCGCCGGGACGCTTTTAGTCGCGTTCGACGCAGAGCGCAACACCCATCCCGCCGCCGATACACAATGTGGCAAGGCCCTTTTTGGCGTCACGCCTGCTCATCTCGAACAGCAGGGTGTTCAGAATCCGGCAGCCAGAGGCACCGATCGGATGGCCGATGGCAATCGCGCCGCCATTCACGTTCACGATCCCCGGATCCCAGCCCATATCGTTGTTGACGGCGCAGGCCTGGGCGGCGAAGGCCTCGTTGGCCTCGACCAGATCAAGCTCATCCACCCGCCACCCGGCCTTGTCGAGCGCCTTGCGAGAGGCATGGACCGGCCCCATGCCCATGATCGACGGGTCCAGCCCGGCGGTGGCATAGGCGGCGATGCGCGCCATGGGCCGGATGCCCCGCCGTTCGGCATTTTCCGCCGACATCAGCAGGACCGCCGCCGCGCCGTCATTTATGCCCGAGGCATTGGCGGCGGTGACGGTGCCGCCCTCGCGCACGAAGGCGGGGCGCAGTTTCTGCATGGCGTCAAGGGTTGCGCCGTGGCGGATGTATTCGTCCGTATCAACCACCACATCGCCCTTGCGGGTTCTGACGGTGAACGGGATCACCTCATCGGCGAATTTGCCCGCCTTTTGCGCGGCTTCGGCCTTGTTCTGGCTGGCGACGGCGAATGTGTCCTGTGCTTCCCGGCTGATCTGCCACGCCCCGGCGACATTTTCCGCGGTCTGCCCCATGTGATAGCCGTTGAAGGCATCCCACAGGCCGTCCCGGATCATCGAATCGATATATTTGAGGTCGCCCATCTTGTGACCGGCGCGCAGGTGGGCGACATGGGGCGAGAGGGTCATGTTTTCCTGGCCACCGGCGGCCACGATGTCGGCGTCACCCAGCAGGATGTGCTGTGCCCCCAGTGCCACCGCCCGCAGGCCCGAGCCGCAGACCTGATTGATGCCCCATGCCGCCGAGTCCTGCGACAGACCGGCGTTGATATGGGCCTGACGTGCCGGGTTCTGCCCCTGTCCGGCGGTCAGAACCTGGCCCATGATGGTCTCTGACACTTCGTCCTTTGCGATACCGGCGCGTTCTGTCACCGCGCTCAGGGCCGCCGCGCCCAGATCATGGGCGGGGGTGGTGGCAAACGATCCGCCGAAGCTGCCGACGGCGGTGCGGGCGGCAGAGGCGATAACGACATTGGTCATTGAGGCGGTCCTCTTCTGTGGCTGGCGGGCGGGGGCCGACAGAACCGGGTTGGTCGCGATTCGGGCCACGCCCCTTGCAGGATGGCGGATTGATAGGGGCAAAGCCCGGCCACGGCAACCTTAAGGGCGTTGTGGTGAAGCGGATTTGCCCGGCCCGGCGGATAAAGACCGCCTGATGGGATGAAAAACCCCCTGCATACTGGTGTGTCAGGGGTGTGTCAGAGGTGTTGCCCTTATCCGCGGATAAGTCGCGCCCCCCGTGCCGGGACAGAGGCGTGACCCGTCCGAAGGGCAGCGCCCGGCCCGGCGGGTGCTGCCCGGTCTTACGACCGGGCGGGACGGGTTGGCCACCGACGCGCCAATAGGTCAGAGATGTTGCCCTTATCCGCGGATAAGCGGCCCCTTCGCCGGGCTGTCCACACCTCTGTCCCGGCAAACAATCCGCCCGGCCCGCGCCAATATGTCAGCAGTGCTGCCCTTATCCGCGGATAAGCCGCACCCGCGTGCC